>CAZTUO010000280.1:0-4570 GCA_964616355.1 uncultured Nitrospira sp. | reverse complement strand
CGGCTGTAGGCAACCGAACCCGCTTCACCCTCGCGGGCGGCGGGCGCGGTGATCACGGTCTCGCCGATCGTGATGACGAGGCCCTCCCCTTGGCCCGTGCGGCTGACCTTGATCGGATTCTCGCCGGTCCAGAACTCCACGGAATTGAAGAACAGGGCGTCGATCACCAGCGAGAAGGGATAGACGGGGATCAAGACCAAGGCCACGAAGACCCCCTCCCGCATCCACTTGGCCGGAATGTCCTTCGTTCCTTCGAGCTGCCCGTTCCACCGATAGATGGTGCGGGTCAAATTGAAGGGGCCATAGCAGGCCGTGGTCGCGAGCAGCGCGAGCCCGGCCGCGGCGACGACTGCGGCTCGACTGACGCTCCGTCCCTGCGCGCTGATTCTCATCGTGTGCCCCCCTGGTTGCCGGTTCGATGCCTGTGTGGCTAGAAGCGAATGCCGAACATGAGCCCTGGCATCACGCTCGAGCCAGTCCCGCGACCCGTGTCGAGGTCGGTGAAATTGAGCAGGAACGTGGACGTGAGCGTGACCGTCTCGTCCACCTTGTAGTCGAGCCCCACCCCGAGCGGGATGAGCCAGGAGGTATCGGAGTTGCGGAAGTCCGAATGGACGAACCCGATGCCCGCCTGCATGACCAGCTTCAGGCGGTTCGATGTCCCCGGCAGGTCCATCCAGTATTTCCCCTGAGCCGAGAGCCCGGTCTGGGTCATGTCCCCGGTGAAGGCCATCTGGAGCAGAGGCCCGACGGACACCTGTGGGTTTAGGAACCGGTCCACGTGCAGGTTGAGCGCAAAGGCCGTGTCGTCCGGCGTGTTGCCCAGGAAGCCGATGGCCCCGCCGACCGTCCAGGTGCTGGGCGCTGGATCCGCCGCTTGGGCCACCGTCCCCCCGTCAAAGCCGGCGATCGCGAGCACGAGGCCTAGGCAGCAGCACCAGACTCGTCCTTGTCTGGCATTGGCGATCCCGTTCATGGTCAGCCCTCCCCGTCGACTTCGAGGGCCACTGATCAGCCGGAGGCAGTAGCCCTCTGTCGCCTCTGGTTCCATGCATGTGGGTGAGTCCCCGGTTAACCGGACAACCCGGAATGGCAGTGAGCAAAGAGCGGACCAGGCTGAAGAGACTTGCCCGGGAACCACAAAAACGCCAGCTTGCGGCCTATTCCGTTTTTGACAGGCCTTCCGGCGCTGGGCCTGCGGGATGGACATGGACGTGTAAAACTTACACCGACATGCTGTCTATCCAGACCACCAGAAAGCGGGGGCGTGAAACGGGAAATGACGAACGAGGAGATCTCGGTCAGGCGATCAACGATTGGATGACCGCTTTCAGGTAGGCCAGGTTGATCGGTTTCTCCAGGAGTTCGGCGACACGCAATCGCCGGGCCTCTGCGCGCGCCGCCTCGCCGCTTTCGGCGCTGACGAGGATGATCGCGGCTGAGGGGCTGTAGGCCCGCAGAATGCGGACGAGGTCCCACCCGCTGATCTCAACGCCATGCACGGGGGGAAGATCCAGGTCGAGGACCGCCACGTCGAACCGGCTGGCCTTGATCCGTCGGAGCGCCTCCCAGGCGTCCGCGGCCGACTCCACCTCCGCACCGGTGCTCAGCAGAGAGGTCCGGAGCCCTTCCCGACTATGCTGGTCGTCGTCCACCACGAGGATGCGCTTCGCCCCCGCTCGGGCCAGAGGGGGCCCCACAGGAACCGAGGGCCCTGTGCGGCGCAATGACTTGACCAGCTTCTCCAAGGGCCGTCTCATCAAGATCTAAACCGTAGCAGAGTCTGTGCCATGGCAACCCGATGGCTGTTCTCCAGAAAATTCCTTGATTGGCGGAGACTTAGGCCCGGTGTGTGCCACGCCCTACAGAGGGGGTCCTGCAGGACATTCCTGCGCCGTGGCGCCAAGGTTACAAGGTTCCGTCAGGGGCGCGGTCAGCGCTGGCTGGTTGAGAGGTCGTCGGCCAGCACCTTGGCCTTCTCCGCAAGGTTGATCGCTCGTGGAAAATCCTTTTCCGCGAGGGCGGCCTTGGCCTTGGCCAGGAAGGTCTGGATGGTGCCGAGCGTTTCTCGGTCCTCAGCGGGCAGCGTCTCGGGGGCGAAGCTGGCTACCGCCTCCTCGACGCGCGCGATCCTGGCCCGTGCCTCCTGGGTCAGTTCCCGCTCCTGATCGTGGCTCACCTGGGGGGCGAGGACCGGAGGGGGCAGTCGCTTCTTGGGCGGCTGGTCCCTCCCCGGAGCGGGAATCGCGGCGGGCGGGGTCGGCCGGACCGACGCGGGAGGCGGGGTAGTCTGGCGAGGTGGCGGCACCGCCTCGGGCTTGTCGGCCGCGCAGCCGGCGATGCCCCCCGCCAACAGGATTGTCCAGAACAGGCGGCGCATCTGGTTCCCCGTCCCGGCAGACTCGCCACTATCGTAGGGGCAGTCGCACGATGATCGTCGTCCCGCGCCCGACCTCGGACTGGACCTCAATGCTACCATCATGGAGCTGGACGATGCGATAGACCATCGAAAGGCCGATCCCGCTGCCGTCGGGCTTGGTCGAGTAGTACAGGGTGAAGATCTTGTCGCGGTCCTCCGCCGGAATGCCGACTCCCGTGTCGGCGATGCTGACCTTCACCCAGTCCGCCTGGTCCCGTTCGACGGTAAGCGTGACGACGCCCCCGTCCGGCATGGCTTGACAGGCGTTCTGGAGGATGTTCAGGAACGCCTGCTGGAGCAGCGCCTCGTCACCTGGGACCGCGGGCAGGGAGGGATCGGTCCGGAACGAGAAGGCGATACCCGCCTTCTCCCACTCGGCTTTCAGCAGGGTCACCAAATGCTGCAACAGCGGCTCGATCGCCAGCGGCTTGATCGTGAGATCCTGCGGGCGGATGAACTTGAGAAACCCCTGGACGACCCGATCGAGGCGCCGGATCTCGCTCGCCAGCACGTCGAGGCTCTGCCGGACCTGGTCCGGCGCCGTCCCGAGCTGCTCGCGCAGCAGCTCGAGGTGGATCATCATGGCGTTCAACGGGTTCTTAACCTCGTGGGCGACGCCGGAGGTCAGGCGCCCCAGCGCCGTCAGCTTGGCCGAATAGCTGATCAGCGACTGCACGGTCTTGATCGAGTCCAGGTCCTTGAAGAGGACCATGGCGCCCATGCCGCGCTGCGCGTCCGCGACGAAGAACACGGAGACGAGGAACTCTTTCGGGCCCGCGTCGGTGGCGAGCGCGAGCGTGGCGTTGCGCACGCTGGCGCGGAGCGCGAAGGCGCGGTCCAGCATCGCCCGGAGCGGGTGCGCCTCCGGTAGCACGGCCTCCAGGGGCTGCCCGAGGCTCTGCTCCAGCGGCCGGCCCATGATGGGCTCGGCAGCCTTGTTGTAGAAGAGGACGACCCGCTGCGGGTTGCAGAGGAGGAGGCCGTCTTCAAGCTGATCCACGACCTGCTGGAGCGGGGCTTGGCTGCCCATCAGCTTCAACCGGTCCGACCGCAGTTCCTGGCCGAGAAGCTGGAGCTGCGCGGCCAGCTCGCCCACTTCGTCGGCGCCCAGCAGCTCCTTGCTGAACACGAACTCGCCCTGGCGGAGCCGCCCCATCTCCTCCGCCAACCGCCGAATCGGCTTGAGCGTGAGATTGGCCAGCCCCATGGCCACGAGCCAGGCCAGCGGCAGGGTGAGGCCGGCGATGGCCAGGCTCTGCGTCAGCGAAGCGTTCAGCTCGCGGCGCAGCAATCCGGTGGCGACACCGAGCCGGATGGTGCCGAAGGGCGCCCCGTTCAGGCTCAGTGGCAGGGCGGCCTCGTAGATCTTGCCCGGCTCGTAGAGGGCCTGGACGCGCCGGGCGGGATTGAGGTCCAGGAGCCCGTCCAGCCTGGCGCGGTCTGGCGCCACGGAGCCTTCCTTGGCCCGCTCGCTGTGCAGGATGACGGTCCCCGTGCGGTCAGCGATCAGGACGTAGAGCAGGTTGGGGGAATACCCGACGCTCGCCTCGACGAGGTTTCGCAGGTCCGCGTCCCGCCGCAGGGCCTGCCGGGGATCCGTGGGCCCGGCGCGCGCGAGCGCATGCCCGGTCTGCGCGTAGAGCTGGCGGGCGATCAGCTCGGATTGATGCAGCGCGTCCTGGACGACGACCCGCGTCAGGTGGAAGACGTGCAGCAGCGAGGTCGTGACCACCACGATCACCGTGAGCAGCGTGATCGCCAGAGTTTCTTTGGATCTAAGGCTGAGACGCATCGCCGGTGCCGTAGCGATGGAGCTTGTTGTGCAGCGTCTTCAAGCTGATCCCCAGGATCTCCGCGGCTCTGGTCTTGTTGTACCGCACGGAGTCCAGGGTCTTGAGGATGAGCTGCTTCTCCGCCTCCTCGACGGTTGTACCCACCGGAAGGGTCAGGGTGTCGGCGGACGGGCGGGGCGCGTCCTTGGTCTGCGGCAGGGTGAGGAGCTGTGGCGTGATCAGGTCGCCGTCGCAGGCGATGGCGGCGCGCTCGATCACGTTCCGCAGCTCCCGGACATTGCCTGGCCAGTGATGGTCCGTCAGCAGGGAGCAACTGTGTTGGGTGTCAAGGTGTCACGTGAGAAATTCTGGATGACCT
>CAZTUO010000279.1:0-4578 GCA_964616355.1 uncultured Nitrospira sp. | reverse complement strand
TCAAGACCGCCATCTACTTCCATTGTGGTGGATTGGATCTCTATCCAACCCACACGAAAGTCTGAAGAGCCAGAAAAGGGTCCAGTTTCGGATGAAAGTTGACACTGGTCCATTCCGTCACCACGACGCCGGCCAACGTGGCCGACGCGACGGTGCTGCCGGCGCTCTTGCACGGCGCGGAGACCTGAGTGTAGGCGACCAAGCCGACCGGGGCCAGACGGCGGTGATCCGGCACCACACCCCCCGCGCCAGGGACTTCCTCAACCGGCGGGACCGGCACGGCGGGCACGTGGACGAGGTCGAACGAAGGAAAAATTGGACCAAGGCCAAGGTGCGGGCCAAGGTCGAGCATGCCATCTGGGTCATCAAACGCATCTTCGGCTTCGCGAAGGTCCGCGACCGGGGACTCGCCAAAAATACGCACCGGTTGCTCGTCACCTGTGCGCTCGCGAATCTGTTCCTGGTCCGTCGCCGCTTGCTGCCGACCGGGGGATAGGCCATCGAGGGGGTGGCCGCCGCCGAAGAGCTTGCGACTGGTGGCCCCGGGGCGAGGAGATCGCCTGGGCGGTCGGGCCAGAACAGGATTCCGGCTCCATACCCTATCATCGGGTGGTTTCAAAAAAGGCATTTGTTCAGAGGTTCCCTAGAAGGTGGTCCCTGCATCTCGAAACACGACTCCGGATCAAGCTCGCTGCCGAATCGGCACGAGACGATCGAGATGGGTTTGGATCACACCCGGGGACCTGTTCGTGCAAGGGCAGCCAACCCCCTGAACCCTTCGCGCAGGAGAAACACGATCCGGGAGAGATAGCAGAAGCTGAGCCGGTAGCCGGACAGCCCGTACGTGAGTCGCATAAAGGCTGCAGATGGAAACAGGAGGGCAAATGTATAGCGAAGCCTGGAAGCAAATCCGCTGAGTCTAAAGAGTAGCGCGAAACTTTCGAGCCCGTCTGCCTGCGAAACGCCTGTGAGGAGGCCGGGCAGCCGGCGTTCAAGCCAAGCGCTCTTTGAGACCGACAGTAACTGACGTGGTGAGACAGAAAGGTTTCTGACAATCTCATCGCGAATGGGCGTGTCTAGCCATGCGGTGAGTTGCTCCAAGATGGCTGCCATCAACAGACCTTGCCCGCTCTGACTGGCCATCTCGCAAATAAGAGGCCACTGTAAAGAGCTCGCCTCGCGTCTCAGGAGCCTATCAAGCTCATAATACCAGAGGAACGGTGCGCCTTCTCGCCGGTGGATCAGGTGAACGCAGAGATGGAGCACAAGATCTTCTGAGCTGAGGAGCCGGGTTTCCATCCCAACCACTTGCCTGTTCACTGCCCGTTTCCAAACCAGGTCCATGGCGATCCGGTCGGCGAAGGGGGGATAGGCTATGGTCCAGTGCGGCTCGACAAGGAGAAGGCCACTGCAGGATACTCGGATGAACTCCAGTGTATAGGAGAAAGTCCGGGCGAACCCCGGGCGGCGGTCGATCTCCTGGTACCCCATCGAGACGAGCACCTGGGCGATGTCAGCAAGTTGTTCCCGTCGCACCAGCAAATCGAGATCCTGCATCGGACGCGCCGTCAGCTCATCAGCGTCCTCATAGAGCGCCGCCATGGCAAATCCTCGAAGCAGCAGGACGTCGAGACCTGCAGCTCGGCATGTCTCCAGGATGGTCGTTAGCTCACGAGCTAATTGGAGGTTGACGACAGCCATCCGCAAGAAGGAGGGCTTGAGCCGATCCCGTAGGTTTGATGCGAGCGAGGGGGGGTGCATGTTCCGCAGTGACCGGTACAGGAGAGCAGTTAAGCCATGCATCTCCGCCTCGCTCTGAAGCCGTGGCCACTGTTCCGGGTCTTGCAGTGGCTCACTAGATAGAGATGATCCACGCATGATCGCGAATAGGAAGGGATGGATAGGCGGCGGACCCCCCGCCAACCTATCTGCATTCCTTCGTACCCTGTCAGCAGGGAGAGACGGCATGGCTTCGCCACAGGGCCATGATCGTGTGCACACCGGCGTTGGCTTGACTTGAGGTGAGGTCATAGCATGGTATCCGTTTCGCCAAATCGACGGCGATAGCCAGGGCATGCGCCCCTAAGCGATCTGCATTGATCAGATCCCGCATGAGTTTGAGGGCTGCCACACCGACAGTCAATTTGTGAACGGTGGTCGTATCAGTGATGACATGTGCGGGGAAGACAATGAGCCTGAGTGGGTACAGGTCGTTCAGTAGGGAGACATTGGCATGGGGAATCACGTAATGGATACGCTCTTTTCCGGCATGGTAGGAGACTGGCCATACACTCCAGAAAGCCGAACTCTCAGAAAGCTGAGCTATCCCGTAGGATTTTATACGCAATGGGACAGGGTAGGGGCTCACTGTCGCAGGGACCGTCTGGTACGGCAGCGGTGCAAATTCATCAGAAAGGTAACGAAACCCATGTTGAATCAGCCGAGCGGCTAGAGTGCTTTTGCCGCTTCCGCTGGGACCGGGAAGCAGCAGAGCCTGACCATCGCATGCCAGCGCGGCAGCATGGAGAAGCCCCAAGTCCGATCGTCCGGCAAGGCGCCAGGCCAGATCATCCAGCAGCAGGCCGATGAGTGCTTCCAGGCTCTCAGCGGTCAGATCCATGTCGTCAGTCCGCAGTCGATAGGCACCTTCGGCGTCGTCGATGTGATACAGCATGTGGACATGAGTAAAGGGGCGAGGCAAAGCGAATGGTCCGAGGAGCCGCGAGAGACGGGTCCCAAGATCACGATTGGTCACCTCGATGGCAATCGGCAGGATCGCGGAGCCTGCATGAAGGATCACGCAGTTTCCTCCAGCAAGTGGAGTTGGGCCAGTTGCCCAATGAACTTCTGAACATCGGCCTGAACGATGTCCAGATCGCCTGGAACCGTGGCGACGATCGCGGAGGCGATGTCGAGAGGTGTGCGCTGCCCATCCAACAGTTCGAAGATCGCCGCCGCCGTTCCATTGAGCAGAACGGCCTCACCGGTGAGGGGATCATAGACTAAAAGATCCTCCTCCACATCATGTGACAGCAGATTGCTCCGGCGTTTGGGACGCTCGGTCATACCGACAACTGAGCCTCCTGTTCTGCATTCCGGGCTTCCTGGAGTGTGTGCCAGGCATCGAGGAGCTTGGTGGCGTAATTGAGCAAAGGATCGAGCTTGGCGAGCACGGCAGCGTCGCTGTGGATGCGCGCGCAGAGTTGACAGATGCTGACGTACGGGCTGGGATCAGGTAGCTCAGCCAACAGCTCCGGGAATTTCTGGCGCACCAGTTCGTAGATGGGCGTGAGTCCCATGCTGAACAGCACCCGTACATACCGGTCGTGATGGATGCGGTCGATCACGACTGAAAGCGGTTCTTGGCTGAGGTTGCCGAAGGAAAGTTTGGCTTGGATGTTAAATCCGCCCGAGCAGCAGGGATAGACGTTGCCATCAGGATAAATGGTGACATCGAATTGACGGGGGCGTCCACAGCCCCCGAATCGGCTTGGTTCAATCCCATACTCGGCAGGAGACACAACACGATGTTTCCCACGGCCGATAGGCACAGCGAGCTGGACGACCTGTCCCACTCCGTCTGGGATCGTCACCAGGGCATTGAGGTTCTGGCCGGGGTGCCAAAACACAGCAGCAATCTCGCAGGTCACCCCCAGCTTCTGGGCAGCTTGGATGGCACATTCGGCATACGCCCGTGGCACAAAGGCCTGATGTGATGGATCAGTTGAAACCGACAGTTCTGCTAGTCCTCGCTCTTTCAGCGGCCTGAGCAGGGCCATGGCTTTCTCCATGTCGGTGGCCCAGTGGGCTGCTGTCACGATCCGGACTGGCAGCCCAACGTGCTGGGTCGCATCAAGGATAGCCAGCAGGTCGCGATAATAAAGAAACGGTTCCCCACCGGTGAATACCACACGTTTCACTGACGAGACGTGGGCAGCTTGGTCGATCCAAGCGATTGCCTTATCAACGGTCATCTTGACCGGTCCATACTCTTCGACCGGATGACAGCAAAAATCGCATTTCAGTGGGCAGGCCATTCCGTAGACAAGTACAAGGGTATCTTCGCAAGCTGGCAAGACCACCGATGGTTCTTGATGAGCCATACTTTTCGCTTCGTGCCCGCTGTTCGTGACCGGCCGGTCCACACCTCTAGCCATCATGCGATTTTGAGTCGGACCACCACCTTAAGTTTCACGTCAGCGTTGGCTTGGACTTGCGCCTGAGCTTGGACTCGTTGCCTGACTGTCACCCGTTGTCTCACCCGTTGTCTGACACGTGCCTGCACTGCTGCCTCGCTCTCTCGGATGAGTCCGGTGAGTGTTAGCAGAGTGGGGGCGACATACACACCCAATTTCAGCAAACGGCGGCGGGAGATGCTCAGCGGGTCGTCTTGGGAGTGATCAGGGTCCGAGAGTGCCATAATACTGGGCGCACGATATTTGTAATGCTCCCCGTTTGTCAAGACACTTTTTATGGTGCTGAGCGTGAGTCATCCTCCGCAGCGGCGTGGGCCGCCTCCGGCCTGCGGAGCGCCGCCTCGAATGCCTGTGGGCTCTGGGAGCCCAGCGCGGAGTGGAT
>CAZTUO010000278.1:0-4583 GCA_964616355.1 uncultured Nitrospira sp. | reverse complement strand
TCATAAAGGAAAGGCCCCTGCTGCCGGCGGAAGGGGACAAGCGAATCTTCCGCCAGGGCTGAGGCACGTCCGGGTTATAGAACCGCAAGCGGTTTTCCCGCAGTGGCGGACCGATGATCTCGATGGAGTGCTGGGTTACTTCGCCAATGCGCTCGGTCTCGCCGATGAAACATACCAGGCCGTAGTCTTCACCGTAGGGGAAGCGGAACCGTCCCCGGTTTTGATAGAGCCGTCCCTCGCTCCACCCGAGCGCAAGCGCCTGATCGCGAATGGCGTCCACCTTGGCCACGGTGGAAGGTGAAACTCTCTCGACGAAGCCAAAGTCGCCATCTTTGGGGAACAGGTATCGCTCGACTTCAGGCTGAAGGTCACGGCCGGTTGGCTTTGCCGGACCAGGCACTGTCATCCGCGGCGGTACGCTGACCCGGACGGGTTCGACCTCGCCAGTGCATTCCTCGTTCGCTAGGTCTCGCAGATTCATCGGTCGGTTTTTCGTCCCAACAGGTGAGGGTCAGGTTGTTTTGCCGCGCAATCTCTTCTGTTGCAATGACTTACCGGCATCGCTCTCGATAACCTGACCCCCGAAAACTCATTTTGCGTTCACCCAGGAAATGAGCTTGCATGCTTGTTATGAGGGTGGCCTCATTTTTCGGCGCGCGGGGTCAGGTTCAGTCCTTTCCTTCCTGTAAGTCGTTGTGGCTGGAGAACTTAGGAGAATTCACAACCTGACCCCCGCGCCAGGCGGCCTCGGCGAAGAAGTCCTCGTGCTGCCGCGAGAATCGCCGCAGGAACTTGTTGAACTTCGGCTTCTTCACGTAGCCATCACGGGTGGTATCCAGCAGATTGAAGCGCTTGAGCAGCCGCACGACCCGCTTGACGGTCTCGACCGTGCAGCCGGCTTGCTCAGCAAGGTCTTCCCGGCGAATGACCCGCGTGATATGGAGCAGGAAGATCAGCCGCGAGAAGAAGCCCCTGTCCTCACCCTGGGCGTGCCGTTCCTGCTCCCACTTCTTCAGGAAGGCCCGCTCGATATCCTCGTAATCGAGGAGCTGGCTTCCGTAGCGTGTGATCCGGGAGTAGTCGTCCAGAGCGCAGTTTTCGTGCGAGTACAGCCGCGAGAGGATCTCCGCCGCCATATGGACGTGCTTGGGCAAGATGATGAGCCGGGCGAAGTTCTCGTCGGCCGAGACCCGGAGCGCTGCGAAGGCGGCGGCCAGGCGAGCCAGTTTCTTCCGGCAGTCCGAGAGCGTGATGAGCGGCACGTCCACGGCGTAGCCGTAGGTCTCGGACAGCTCCTGGGCTCGCTCGAGGCAGTACTCCTCGGCTTCGGCCGTGAAGAGGATCTGCTCGGGCCGCAGGTTCCACACCCAATAGACCACCGCCCGCAGCATCTCGGGCGTAATCCGGCGGCGGTTCCCTGCCGCGCGCCTGCGGTTGATGAAGGAGAGATCCTTAAGATCGCCGGAGTTGGCGAAGACTGCGATGTCGGTCCGGCGGATGATGGTGGGCGGCAGGATCGTGGCCAGCGACTCGCACCCAAAGGAGAAGCTGTCCATCACCAGGTCCTTCTTCGGGTTGGCGATCATAATCAGCCGCGTCTGGCTCTCGTAGCCTTTCGACTGCACGCGGTCGATCTGGAGGAAGCCTTCCTCCATCGCCTTCGAGATGGTGCGCAAGTCCCAGTCGGGAAGGTGCTGGGCCTCATCCACCGTGAGGATCTTCCGAGAGTTCGCCGGGTAGCGACCCACGCGGACCTGCCAGCCCTTCTGCTTGTGCTCCACCAGGGCGTAGGCCAGGCCCGTGCGCGATCCGGTGAGCCCCGAAAAACAGTCGCCGATGTTGATGAACTCCGCGATGCGCTGGTGCGTCTGGGTCTTGCCTGAGCCGGAATCACCGATGATCACGGTGACGAGCCAGCCGCGGATGATCTCGCCATTGAACGGCACCCAGCGGGGAGAGCAATAGGTGAGGAGAATGGCCACCAGGATCTCCTCGCGCTCGTAGACGCGGGTGACGTTCTCGGTGAGGTCCTCGAGCATCTCCGCCCAAGAGACCGCCTGGAAGGCCCGCAGGTGGTGGAGGTTCTCCTCAACTCGGAAGTTTTCGAAGTCGTCCTCGAGTGGCTCCAGCGACTCGATCAGAAAGGTGACCTGTTGCGTTTTCGGGTGGCTCTTCACCCATCCGGTGGCGAGATAGTTGCCCGGCTTGGGGTGTTCGCTCGAAAGGTAGTAGACGCGCTTTTCGAGGAGTTCCTGCTCTTTGCCGTCGATCATCTGGACGACGTTGCCTCGTTCGTCGCGGGTCTGCGTGATGCGGTTGACCTTCTGATGGCAGAAGAACTCCTTCACGGTGGTGCGCCGCAGGATTTCGATACTCGGTTTCTGGCCGTACTTGCAGGCGTACTCGCGGAGCATCGCCTTGAGCTGGACGTTGGTGGACATGCAGGAGCCGATGTACTCCTGCGCGCTCTTGGGGATCACGGCCGGCTCCATGGCGCCCCGGCACTCGAGGCAGCCGCCCTTCTGCATGCGCGGGCAGAAGGTGATGCGGAATTCTTCGACGGCATGGAAGGCCTCCGAGGTCTCTCCGCAGGCAGTGATCTCGCAGCGGACTTTCTTGTCGATCAGCTCCTTGCGTTCGACTTCCGTGAATGATCCCAGGTCGAGCACTTCCTCGGGCCGATCCTCCGCCTCGTAGGAGTGGGCCGGTGTTTCGTCGATCAGCTTTTGGAGATCGCCGGCCGTGAGGCCGCGCTTGTGGAAGTAATCGGTGACGTCTTTGTCGTCCTTGTCACCTTTGAGCGGGAGAACGACGTTCTTGACCGAGCTGGCACCGGCGGTCTTTAGCGCCCGCAGTACGATGTTCCGCGCCGCGGCTTGGCCCTCACGATCGCAGTCGTAGAGGATGACGACGTCCTTGTCCCGGAAGTGGGCGCACCACTCTGGCCGGAAGACGCCAGCCCCGTGCGTCCCGGTCACCGCCATGAACCCCTCCTGCTGGAGGATCAAGCGATCCCACTCGCCCTCGCACAGGATGACCTGCTTGCCCTGGTAGTTGACCAGCTCGTCGAGACCGTAGAGCCGCGCCGGCGAGCCGTACTTGTGCCGGCCCTCGGTATAGTTGATGATCTTCGGATCCTTCTTCGCGTTGTAGAGCCGCACGTTGACGGCGTTGCCGCGCTCGTCGCGGATGGGAATGGTGTTGCGCTGGCGCTTCGGGTCCCAGCCGATCTCGTACTTCTTGAGGGTGGCGTCCGCCAAGCCGCGCTTTTCCCGCAGCCAGCGGCACACCTCTTCGTTGGCCCAAAGGTTTGCCGACCACTGCTTGATGAGCGTCTCGCGGATCGGCGGTAGCGGCGGCTTCTCGGACTGTGGCCGGGGCACCCCCAGGCGGTCGCCGAGATTGAGCAACACCTCCTTGAAACTCAACCCCGAGGTCTGCATGAGGTAGTCGAAGGCGCTGCCCTTGCCACAGCCGGCGAAACAGCACCATTGACCGGAGTTGCGGTTGAACGCGAAGGAAGGTTCTTTGTCCTCGTGGAACGGGCAGAGCGCGGTCACCCAGCCGTTCGTGGACGGCCGCTGCTTGGCAAGATTCTCGAAGAGTACGGAGAAGTCGCTGATTCTCTCCAGGACCGCCTGCTTGTAGCGCTTCCACCGATCATCTCGATCCCGCATCCGCATCTCCGTTGTGGCAGCGCCAGAACTTCTCAAGCAAACGGCGCGTCAGTGCGTTGCCGTGGCGCCTGTCGCCGGCGAAAAAGACATGGACGCGGTAGCGGATCGACCAGGAAACAAGACTGCCGGCGACGGCCTTGGGCGAGACGCCAGAGAACGCTGCGCCCCGGAGGATCTGGGGTAGATCCGCCTCGATCACGATGGCTGCGTAGTCCAGTTCGGCCATCCGTTCGAGCTCCCGTTCGAACCGCGTTCTGTCTCGCCCTGCGATGGTGAACAGCTCCTCGAGGCGCTTCCGCTCGATGGCCACCCGGTCCTCCAGGCCGCAAACAGAATAGTCGCCCGTTCGCAGCGTCTGGCGGCGAGACCGCGGGAAGCGGTACGGCTTCTGCTCCCGCGTGTCGATGGCCACGACGAGTTCGGGTGCCGTCATAGCAGCAGCTCCCGGAGGCGAGTGTGCCGGTGCTGCGGAGCGTTGCGCTGGATGATCTTGGGGATCTCCTCCCGCTGGCCGACGAGCACGCAGACCTCGCGGGCACGAGACACCGCCGTGTAGAGCCACTGCCTCTGCATAATCAAAGGCCCGAAGCTGTGGTGGATGGGGACCACGATGATCCGCGCCTCGCTGCCTTGGAACTTGTGACAGGTGATAGCGTAGGCGAGCTCGAGGTCGTTCTGGTGAAGCGGGACCTGGACCACCCGCTCCGGGTTCTCGAACGCGACGGTGATGGTCCGCTCCCGCGCGTCGATATCGTGAACGTAGCCGATGTCGCCGTTGATGATGTCGAGGTCGTACTGGTTCTTGGTTTGAATCACCTTGTCCCCGACCTTGAACCGGACGCCATCGATCTTCGGCTTGGGGTTGAGGCGGCGCTGGAAGACCTCGTTCAGGGCCCTGCAGGAGAG
>CAZTUO010000277.1:0-4599 GCA_964616355.1 uncultured Nitrospira sp. | reverse complement strand
CCACCTGTTCCGTCACCGTCGTGGAGTCCCCGGAATTATCCGTGACGGTGAGCGTCACCGGATAGGTCCCCGGCTCCACGTACCGCCGGATCACCATGAGCCGGCCTTCCACCGGCGTCTCTTCGCCCAGGTCCCACCGGTAACTCTTGACCCGCCCGTCGGGATCCGAGCAGTGCGCTTTCATCCGCACCGTCACCGGTTGCGCCGGCGGCGGAAGTTCCGCGAGCTCGATGGTGCAGACCGGCGGCTGATTCGGATTCACGACCACCGGCACGTCCACCGTGACGGACTGGCTGGTCGACCGGACCTCGAGCTGGAAGGGGTAGGTCCCCGGCTGGGTGAAGAGCTGCCGGAACCGCGGCGCCTGGCTCAGCGAGACGCCGTTGAGCTTCCAGTCGAAGCCCGTGATCCGCTCCCCCTTGCCGCCCCCGGAGACCGTCGGCGTCAGCAACACCGTCACCGGCGGCCGCGCCCACCGATTCGAGAACGTGGAGCGGACCGACACGCTCAACGGCAACGGCTCGGTCACCGTGATGGGCGGTCCGGTCAGCACTTGCAGGGCGCCGAACTGGTCCGTCACCACGACGGAGGGGATATAGGTCCCTGGCCGGGCATAGCGGTGGGCGCGCCGCGGCCGGGTCAGCGTCTCCGGCTCGGTCCCGTCCCCATAGTCCCACCGGAACTCGCAACAGCCGAGCGCGGACTGGCTGAAGTCGCCCTCGACCGTCAGCAGCGCCTGGAGCGGCGCCGCGGGGTTGCGCTCCGTGCGCACGGTCATGCGCAGGTTCGTCGGAAACGTGTACACGCGCGCGCGGATGGTCACCGTCGCCGTCGCCGTCTCCTCCGGCAGGGTGTACCCGTCAAACCAGGCCGCCACGGTGATCGAGCAGGGGCCGGCCTGCGCGCACACCGCCGTCACGGTCGGCGTGGCCGCCGTCGTCCCGTCCGGCAACGTCCATTGCAGCTGGATCGGCAGGGTGGTGTCCGCCGTCTGGGCATTGGTCATCGCCGTGAGGGTCACGGGCTGGCCCACGATGGCAACGCGCGGGCCATTGACGAGCAGCCGGGGCGGCAGGTGGTTCGTCACCAGGACCGACCAGCTCACCGTCTGCTCCGCGTCCGGGTCACCGTTGGCCGCCACGAACCGCGCGGTGGCCTGAATCGTCTGCGTCCCGGGCGTCGCGAAGGTCCACTGGCTGGTCAGCCCCGTCTGGGTCTGCCCATTGGCGTGCCAGAGGACCTCGATCTCCGTGGGCGCGTCCGGCGGCAGGTTTTGCGGCACGCCCGTGCTGGCCGTGAACGTCCCGGTGCTGTTCCGCAGGACTCGGTGGGGCCCGGTGACGCCGAGCAACGGCGGGGCCCAGCCGTACACGGGCACGGTTGCCGTCGCCGTCGCCGAGGCGATCGCGACCGCGGTGTTCTGCACCTGGAGCACGACCGTCACCGGCCCGAGCGCCGTCGCGGCGAGCCTCGCGCTCGTGCCGTCGGCGCTCGGCGTGAGGGTCGCGCCGCCCGTCACGCTCCAGGTGTAGGTCAGCGCCCCATAGGGCGTCGTGTATGTCGCCGTGCAGCTCCCCGTCTGCCGCTTCATCAGCGACTCCGGACAGGCGAGCGTCCCCGTCACCGGCACATCCTGGATCGTCACCAGCTGGGAGGCCGTCACGAACCGCTCCGGCTGCTCATCGATATAGGCGCGGAAGGTGACCGTCGCGGGGCCCGGCGAGGACACCGTGAGCGTGGCGGTCACCGGCATCGTCGTCGTCGTCTCCTGGAGCGTCCCCGTCGAGGTCGTCCACGCCCACCGGAGCGTGCCGGCGGACGCCGACGCGGCGGCCTGGCACGTCCCCGCCTGCGTGATCCAGAGGGTGTCCGGACAGGTCAGACTCCCGATCGTGGGCAGCGGATAATCCAGCACGGGCACGTCCACCCTGGCGGTGGCCGTGACGAGCTCGTTCTCCCGATAGCCCGCCGTCAGGCTGACCGTGATGACGCCGGAGCCGGGCTTCGATGCGGCGGCCCGGAGCGTCACGGTCGCCCCGCTGCCCGTCAGCGTCCCGCTGCTCGCCGACCAGCTGTACGTGAGGGTCCCCTGGGCCGCGGTGACTTGGGCCCCGCAGCTCCCGCTGCTGCTCGGATACAGGTTGGGCGGGCAGCTCAGCAGGCCAATGCTCGGCGGCGGGGGCAACGCGATGGTCAGCGCCACTTGCGAGACCGTCGGCGTGAGACTGGGATTCGTGGTGCTGAGCGCGAAGCCGAGGGTGATCGCCGTCTGCGGGAGCGTCCCCCAGGCCGCCGCCGGCACCGCGTTCACCTCCGTGGTGGTCATGACCGGATCCGGGGCGGCCACCCAGGCGTTGCTCCCCGCGTCCCAGCGCAACCAGGTGGTCCCGCCATCGCCGGAGACGCGCCAGCGCACCTGCGTCCCCGGCGGCTCGGCGGTGGTGACCTGCACCTGCGCGAGGGTCTCCAACCGCGCCGGCACCCCCGTCAGGGCCGCCGGCTGCACGGGCCCGCCGCTCGGCACATAGCCCTGCACCACCTGATACGCGCGCGCCGTCAGCGTGCTCGGCGCCGGCCGCCCGAGATACAGCGCCATTCCCGGCTGCACCGCGACGAGCCCTTGGCGGTCCCAGCCGGGAGTTTGGGCGAGGCCCGTCATGCGGTCATCCACCGCCACGACGGCGCCCGGCATCGCCGGGAGCACCTGCTGCGTCGCCGTATCCACCACGACCGGCCAGCTCGCACTGCTCTCGTTGACGCCATAGAGATAGCGGCCATCGAAGACCAGTGCCTGAGCCGACCAGCCGCCGGAGTTGTTGTCGTGCGGCCTGATGATCTGCTGGAGGGCGCCCGCCTGATCGTACCGCTCGAGCCGATCGTTCGAGACCCAATACTGGCCTGACGCATCGACGACGAGGTCGAAGGCGAAGACGGTCGACCACCAGGCGGCGGTCCGGCCTGTGGCGGGATCCAAGAACTCCGGCGCGTACGTGCCGTCGGCCATGGCCAGCCAGCCATTGGGCAGCACCTTGAACCACATCGCACGGGTTGAGCCGGAGGTCCGCACGAAGTCGGTCTCAGCGTCTACGCAGCCCGTGCCCATGCTGCACGGCGTGCCCGGCGCCCACGCCTGGGTATTGAACCGCAGCACACGAAAGTGGTCCGCGGTCCCCTGCGCCCGCTTCGTCAGCCAGACATGCACGCCATCCGGGTCGGCGGCAATGATGGTCACATCCCCCTGATCATAGGCAATGCCGTTCTCCGTGTCGGGAATCCAGTCGGCGCTGGTGAACAGGTTCACCGTGCCACTCGGCAGGCTGATCGCGTAGACGACTTCCTCCGGCCAGTGATGGCAGGCGACGTACAACGTGTTCCCGAGCAGCGCGTAAGAGGCCGGATACCAACACAGGGAGGAGGAGAGATCCGACAGCGGCGTGGTGGCGACGAGCGCCGGGGCCCCGGCCGCGGAGCTCGGCGGGGTATAGGTCACCAGCCAGACCTGGCCCGTCTCGTTATTGGAGGCGAGCGCATAGACCTGGCCCTGATAGGCCACGCCGTGGAAGCTGCCGCGGCCGACGGGCCCGAGCGGCTGGCCGCTCGTCAGCGCCCCGTCTTGCTGATAGGCCCCCTGGCTCAGGGTGACGCTGGCCGTGCCCGAGCCGCCGCTCACCGCGATCTGGGGCGATTGATTGGCCACCGTGGCCAGATCCAGGGTCTGCGTGCGCGTGCCGGACGCTTGCGCGGCGGCCGGGTCGGGCCCGGCGCCGAGCCCGCTCAGCAGCCCGGCCAGCAGCCACCCCCCCACACTGCGAGACAGTCGAGCGGATCGCATGGTCCTGACTCCTTTCTGGGTTCGTGCAGCCCGGCGGCGGCCGACCCGTCCCGCTCGTCCGTCCTGCGTTCTGCGTGTCCTGCCTTACTTCGGGGGCGCGACCAGCTCGCGGCCCTCCGTGACAATCAGATCGCCGGACCGGCCGGCGTCAATCTCGATCACCGGATAGATCTGCCGGGCGAGCATCGCATAATGCCGCGCCAGCACATTGGCGGCGTTGCCCAAGCCCCCGGCCATGCCCGCCAGCCCCACCTGCTGCGGATCCGGCGGCTGCAACGCGGCGGCGGACGACGGCGCGATGAAAAACCCTTGCTGGAAGGGCTGGAACGCGCGGCTGATGCCCGCGATGAAGCCACTCACCAACGCCCGAAACAGCATGGCGCCTTCTTTCATGACCAGGCGGCCCCGCAACCCGAGCTTGCCGTCCTCGCCGGAGACCACGCCTTTGACCGGCAACTCGACCGCCTGACCGGCGCGATTGACGCACGAGAGGCCGAGGATGCGCAGGAGCGCGCGCTCGGAGCTCAAGTCCCCGACCCCTTCGCCCAGCGCATAACAGTCGGCGAGGTCCAGCCGCGTCCGGTTGGGCATGAGCGCCGCTCCGGCCACGCGCATGAGCACCGGGTGGGCGCCCCCCGCCCCGGGCGCGATGCTGCGGGTCGGCGCATCCAGCCCCGAGAGCAGCTGCACCGGCACGATCGTCCCCGTCGGCAGCCAATACCGGCCCGGCAGCTCCTGCGCCGTGGTCTCCGGCTGAAACACCTGCA
>CAZTUO010000276.1:0-4625 GCA_964616355.1 uncultured Nitrospira sp. | reverse complement strand
GCGGCGAGCGCCTCCGCCGCCGCGACCACCTCATCGGCCGGCACGACCCGGTTGAGGAACCGGAGTGCACGCGCCTCGTCGGCGCCGAACGGGCGGCACGTCAGCACCAATTCCTTGGTCACCGCCGGTCCGAGCTCGCGCACCAGGCTCAGCCCGACCACGGCGCCCAGGGCCTCTTCGGCCCCGAAACGGACCAGGGTGTTGTAACCTTGGAGCCCGAGCACCATGCCGGTGAAGGCCGCGGTCAGCACGACGACGAACGCCGACTTGTAGCCGATGAAGTGCAGTTGCTTGACGATCTGGAAGGGCCGGAACGGCGGGCGCAGGAACCAGCCCAGCGTGGCGAGAAGAAACAGGAGCATCCGCCCCATCTCCTGGACCACGAACAGCGCGACCCGGCCCGTCCGCTGCACCAATGGGATCAGCATCTATGCGAGCCTATCCAAAAACGCGGCCCAGAACGTGCTCACCCGCTCGGCAGCCCGGCCGGACTGCTGGCGGAGGCGGTTAAGGCCCGCCAGGCTCGCCGGGTTCGTCAGCACCTGCCAGGCGCCCCGCGCCCAGCCGCGGCGCGTGAGAAACAGGTTGAAGTCAAGCGGCAGATCCTCGTCCAGAAGGTCCGACACGGCCCGGACCACCAGGAACGGCACCGCCCGCTCCGCCGCGGCCGCACCGATCTCGGCGCTCTCCATGTCGAGGCCGACGCCGCCGGCGCCCGCCGCCATCGCGCGCTTGTCCGCTGCGCGCCAAAGCACCACGGGCACCGTCGCGATGCGGCCAAGACGGGCGGGGAGGCCCGCCGCCTCGGCGGTCCGCATCGCTCGGACGACCGCGTCCGTCGCGCAGGGGACGATCAGGTCCGGGCCCGGCGCGGGCGTCGCCGCGCGGTACCGCGCGGCCTCCGTGCCGATGAGCAAGTCGCCGATGCGAGAGGGGACAAGCGCGCAGGCGAAGCCAGTCGAGACGGCGAGATCCAACGGCCCGAGCGCCAGCGCCGTTCGACAGACCGTGCCGGCCTTCTCCGGTCCCACTCCGGTCTGAACGAGGACCACCCGGCAGGAGCCGCGGCGCCCGGCCAGCGCGCGCGCCCCAGGCAGGCAGAGCCCGTCCTCCTCACGCCGGAACACCCGCCGGACCGCGTCGAATTCCCAGCGCGTCGCGGAGAACACGCCGATCCGCGTCACCAAACCGGCCGCCTCACCGGCCGCAGGCGCGGCGCCCCTCGGTGCTCCATCGGTTTCTGGCACATGCGCCTCGCGGGAGGCCGCCGGGCGTCTGCGGGCCGAGGCGGGCGCTCGTCAGGATTCCAGGCGGAACCGTCCCGACTGGGCCGCAGAGCGGCGCAGCTCGTCGGCCCGTGTCTGCCCCCGCGTCCGCATGCTCCGGTACACGGCAAGCGCCCACAAGGGGAAATATTGGCAGTACCAGTGGTAGCGCAGGTAGAACACGCGCGGGAATCCCGTGCCCGTGTGGCGCTGCTCCTGCCAGGCTCCGTCCTCCCGCTGCTGCCGCAGGAGGTAGTTGATCCCGCGGACCACGCTGATCGAGTCCGCCATCCCTGCCGAGAGGAGCGCCAGCAAGGCCCAGGCCGTCTGCGAGGGCGTGCTCTCCCCTTCGCCGGCGGCGGACGGGTCGGCGTAGGAGTGACAGGATTCGCCCCACCCGCCGTCCGGATTCTGCTTCGACTCCAACCAGGCGACCGCGCGGCGCACCCAGGGGGCCGTCATGTCCTCGCCGATGGCCCGGAGCCCGGCGAGCACCGACCAGGTGCCGTAGATATAATTGACCCCCCAGCGGCCGTACCAGCAGCCGTCCGGCTCCTGCTCACGGCGGAGGAATTCGAGCGCTGGCGAGACGGCGGGGTGGCTCCGGTCATACCCGAGCGTGCCGAGCATCTCCAGGCAGCGGCCGGTCAGGTCCGCCGTGCTCGGATCGAGCAAGGCGCGGTGATCGGCGAAAGGGATCAGGTTGAAGACGATCCGGTTATTGTCCCGGTCGTAGGCTCCCCAGCCGCCGTCCGAGCCTTGCATAGCCAGGACCCACCGGAGGCCCCGCGCGACGGCGTCCCGCTGCCCGGCCGCATCGGGCATCCGGAGCTTCGCGAGCGCCATCAGCACGACCGCCGAATCGTCCACGTCCGGATAGAACTCGTTCTCGAACTGGAAGTACCACCCGCCGGGCTCGGCCTGCGGCGCGGACACTTTCCAGTCCCCCACGGTCGTCGTTTGCTTGCGCAGCAGCCAGCCGGCCGCCTTGAGCAGCGCCGGATGGTCCTGGGGGAGCCCGGACTCCACCAGCGCGTTGATGAGGAGCGAGGTGTCCCAGACGGGGGAGAAGCAGGGCTGCAGGTGCAGCCCCTCGACCCGCTCCCCGTCCACCGTGACCGTGTCGTAGACCTCCAGGGCCTCGATCTCGCGCAGCGCCTTCATGACCTGGGGATGGTCCACGGCGTAGCCCAAGCAGCGGAGCGCGATAACGGAATTCGCCATGGCCGGATAGATCGCGCCCAGCCCGCCCTCACCCCGGAGCCGTTCGAGCATCCAGGCCGCAGCTTTGGCTACGGCCCGCTCGCGGAGCGATCGGATGGGCATGCGGTCGTACAGCTTCAGGACGCCGTCCAAGGCGATGAAGAAGTTCCGCCAGGTGAACCCCACCCGCCAGATGGGTACCCGGTCCTTGCGAAGCGGCGGCACCTCGCGGTACTTCACCTGGTCCCGCGGCGTGACGTATAGCTCGTCAATCCCCTGCTCCTTCGGGATGCGACAGACCGGCCGGTGCGCGAAGACGATCAGCAGCGGGATCAGCACTGCCCGGGACCAGTAGGAGATCGCATAGACGCTGAAATAGAAGCGCTTCGGCAGGAGCATGATCTCCGGCGGCATGCTCGGGATCCCGCGCCAGTCGTACTGGTCGAAGAGGGCTAAGGCGATCTTGGTGAAGACGTTCGCCATCACGACCCCCCCCATCGCGCGGATCCGCTCTCTCGCCTTGACCATAAAGGGCTCGTCCGGGGAGACCCCCGCCAGCTTCAGGGCGAAATAGGCCTTCACGGAGGCGCTGATCTCGGCCGGCCCGCCCGCGTAGATGGGCCAGCCTCCGTCGGGAAGCTGCGCCGACTTGAGGTAGCGCACGGCCTTGCGCTCGCGCTCTGGATCCACGAGACCGACGAAGCGCCGCAGCATTAGGTATTCGGAGGTCAACGTCGAGTCCGCTTCCAGTTCGGCGACCCAGAAGCCCTCTTGATCCTGCTGGCTGAGGAACCAGGCCTGGCTCCGGTGCATGGCTTCGTCAATCGCGTCGAGCTGGCCGGACGACGGGCTCGTCGCCCGGCGGGCGGCGGCTTCGGGCTGGACACCCGGATGCGGGTTGTGCGCGACCAGCCGCAATGGCGGCGCGGGGCGGCCGCGCCCTCGGCCCTTCAAACGCGCCGGGACGGCCCCGAGCAAACTATCGGACAGACGGGTCAGCAACCCCTTCAGGAGCTTCATACTGGCCTTGGCGTCACGTGACAGCGGGAGAGAAAGTCGGAGGAAGAAGGGACGCCTCCCGATGCGCGGATGGGCCCCTGCAGCCGACCAGGGAAAACTTCATAGGGCCCTTATAACAAAAGGAGTTGGGGGTGTCAAGCCGAGGCGGCGCGACCACGTGGGGCCGCCGCCGCTCATGCGGGCTGATACTCCGCCAGCCGGACCGAGACGAGCGTCGAGACGCCCGGCTCCTCCATCGTCACGCCGAACAGCGAATCAGCAACTGCCATGGTCCGCTTGTTGTGCGTGATCAGGATGAACTGGACGCCCTCGGCCAGCTCGCGCAGCACCGAGACAAACCGGCCGATGTTCTCCTCGTCGAGCGGCGCGTCAATCTCGTCCAGGACGCAGAACGGCGAAGGCCGGATAAGAAAGCTCGCGAAGATCAGCGCCATCGCGGTGAGCGTCTTCTCGCCGCCGGAGAGCATGGCGATACTCTTGAGGCGCTTGCCCGGCGGCTGCGCCACGATATCCACGCCCGGCTCCTCGGCCGGTTTGGGCTCGCCCTCGGCCGACGGCTCGGGCTCGACGAGGACCAATTCGGCGCGCCCGCCGGGGAAAAACCGGGAGAACACCTCGCCGAACTTCCCCTGCAGCTCGTTGAACGTCTCCAGAAAGAGCTGCTTGGTCGTCCGGTTGATCTTGCTGATGATCTCTTTGAGAGACGCGATCGAGTTCGCCAGATCCTGCTCCTGGCCGGTGAGGAAGGCGTAGCGCGTTTCCAGTTCCTGGTGCTCCTCGATCGCGGCCAGGTTGATCGGGCCCATGCGGTCCAGCCGCTCGCGGATCTTCTGGAGGCGCGCCTTCAGGGCCGCCGCGGGGTCCAGCACGGTCTCCGGGCCCGTCTCGCCGCCCGCATCCGCGGCGGCCTCCGGCGCTGGCTCCTCCGGCACCTGGGCGAGCGCGGCCTCCACGGTGAGCTGATAGGTGCCGCTCAGCGCGTTCTCCAACGCACCGAGCTGCGTCCTGATCTCGGCGCGACGGACCTCGAGCGTCGTGCGGACCTCCCGGTCGGCTGCGAGCGCCCGGCGGGCCGCGTCCAGCTCCGCCGCCTTTTCCTCGACCCGGGCGACGATCTCGTCGAGCGAGAACGGCTTG
>CAZTUO010000275.1:0-4625 GCA_964616355.1 uncultured Nitrospira sp. | reverse complement strand
GCAAGAAGGTGCTCATGACCCGGGACCGGGACGTGTTCGTGGAGCTGGAGGACCGGGCGGCCTTCGCCAACCGGAACGGGGCGGACCTCTTCGTCTCCATCCACGTCAACTCGCACCCTCAGCGCGCCGTGAAGGGGCTCGAGATCTACCACTTCGGCAAGGCGAGCGACCGCCGGGCGCTGGAGGTCGCCGCGCGGGAAAACGGCATCCCCATTGACCAGGTGGACAATAACCCAGTCAACGCCATTGTGCTGGACATGGTGGCAACGAAGAAGCTCCACGAGTCGCAAACCCTCGCCTGGGCGACGAAAGAAGCGATGGTCGCTCACCTGGACGACCACTACGACGTGGTGGATCACGGGGTGAAGACCGCGCCGTTCTACGTGCTCCGCTTCACCACCATGCCCAGCATCCTGGCCGAGATTGCGTTCATTTCGAACCCGACGGAAGAGCGGCTGATGCGGAGCGAGGCCTTCCTCACCCGCCTGGCGGAAGCGATTTTCGAAGGCATCCGGGCCTACGTCAGGCCGGTTCAGACAGTCAAGCAATGACGGGCCGCCGGGCTCCGCCCCGGCGCCAGTGCCCCCTCGCCTCCGGACAGGCGCTCGCACAACTCCGAATCGGCGATGCCTTCCCCATGGCCACCTTCAAGCTGACGCTGGAATACGACGGCACGGCCTACGCCGGCTGGCAACGGCAACCGAAGCAGCCAACCATCCAGGCCGCTCTGGAAGCGGCCATCGAGCGCATCTGCCAGGCGCCGGTCCGGGTGATCGGGGCCGGGCGGACCGACGCGGGCGTGCACGCGCTGGGACAGGTGGCTAGCTTCCGCTGCGCACGGGCCCTGCCCCCCGAGGTGTGGGTGCGGGCGCTGAACGGGCTGTTGCCGCCGGACATCTGCGTCCTGGCGGCCGAGCCGGTCGCCGACGACTTCCACGCGCGCTACGGGGCCAAGGCCAAGGTCTATGAGTATCGCATCCTCAATCACCCGGTGCGGTCCGCCCTGGAGCGACACCGGGCCTGGCACGTCCGGCACCCGCTTCTGATCGAGCCGATGCGCGGGGCAGCAGCGCTCTTGCTGGGACGGCACGACTTCTCCTCGTTCCAGGGCTCCCCGACCGACACGGAGGATCCCGTCTGCGACCTGCGCCGCCTGGCGATTCTTCACGACTTCCCGCTCATCCGCATTGAGGCGGAAGCCGACCGGTTCCTCCGTCAGATGGTCCGCGCCATCGTGGGAACGCTGGTCGAGGTCGGCCTGGGGAAACGCCCACCGGAAAGCCTCAAGGACATCCTCGCGGCGCGGGACCGCCGCGCCGCCGGCTCCACCGCCCCCGCCCACGGGCTGTACCTGGTCAGGGTGGAGTACTGACCTTCTCAGCAAGCTTACAGGATGCGGATGGGAACAGACTTGCGACGGGTAGGGTTCCTGAGGACTTCAGTTGTGCACCTGAGCCGTGGAGGAAGGCGCGCCGGTCTCGAAGCCGGCGTCACTGGTTGACCTCTATGCTCTTGCTGAGCGGCTTAAAATCGTAGTACGGCCGTTCAATCCCCACGATTTCGCCATTGCCGTTAAGATACGGTGACCGTGTCTGCGCGGCGAAGAAGATGTCGTCCCCCTTCTGTAGGATGATGTCGTTGGCGTCGTCCTGCTCAATGAAAAGCTTCGCGATATCGACTCTCAACTTGATCGTGCGCTCACCGTCCGGCTGCCGGCGAATGATGTAGACGTTTGAAAAGTCCCAGCCGGGATTGAGGCCTCCCAAGTCATAGACCAGGCTGGAAAATCGTTGGCCGGCTTCCAATTCATATTCCGACAGCATTGCGTTGCTCGATGGTGCAGCGGAGCCGTTTTCAGCACCGGCCCCGTCAGGGGTGGTGGCGATGACCGCCGCTTGGTCGAAGATGCGGATGAGCGACCCGCTCACCGGAGGGACAAAAATGACGTCGCCTTCCTGGAGGAAAGGATTCGCGTCCTCGACACCTCGCTTGAGATAGGCGTTGAGGTCGCACCTCGCACGGAGTTTGCCGCCTTGCTTCACCTGGATCCGTCGCAGGCTGCCGCCGGGCAAGACGCCACCCGCCTCGACAATCAGGTCCGACACGCGCATGTCCAACGTCGCTGGATAGTTCCCAGGCGCATGGACTGCCCCGAGGACCCCCACTTTGAAGGTTCGGAGGGCCGTCAGGGAGATGCCACTGTTCACATTCCTGTAGTACTTGTCCACGGCGCGCCGGAGGAGGGCCTCGGCCTGATCGAGCGTCAATCCTGCGACTTTCAGTTCGCCGATGGTGGGCAAGCTGATCTTCCCGGTCGCGGAGACAATTTGCGTCTCAAAGGAATCGTACTCACCCCAGAGATTGATGACGAGCTCATCTCCCGGGCCAAGGACATACGCCGCTGGATCAATTTGCTTAAAAAGGGTCAGCCCTCCGCCTCCCGATGCACCGCCCGCACCCTTCTTCCCCTCACGCTGAACGTTGGCCTTCAGGTCGCTGACCTCCATTTTCCCCTTTCGTTGGCCTCTCTGACCGGCGCTCTGCGCCCATGCCACCACGCTGAGGACACAACAGGTCAGCAACACAAGGGCAGACACCAGCACGGGTACAGGCAAGGGGCGGGCGTCTCTATCGGACATCGGCAATAACCCTTTAGCAGGGGCGGGATTCTACCCCCCCGTCGCGGATGTCAACGCGGTGCGAATCGCGGGTGTCCTGGAAGGAATTGGCCGCTTAAGGATTCTTCGGAGGGTTTTGATTCTCCAGCTTCTTCCGCAGCTCGATGAGCTCGCGCTCGAGAGCCTCGAAGCGGTCGGCGATGGGGTCCGGAATGTTGATGTGGTCCATGGTGGCTTCGGGGAGGCGCTGCCCCTCGGTCTTGATCACGCGCGCCGGCACACCAATCACGGTCGAGTTGGGCGGGACCGACTTGAGCACGACCGAGTTCGCGCCGATCTTGACGTTGTCCCCGATTGTGATCCCGCCGAGGATCTTCGCGCCTGCCCCGACCACCACGTGGTTGCCCAGGGTCGGATGCCGCTTGCCGCGCTCCTTGCCGGTGCCGCCCAGCGTCACGCCCTGGAACAGCGTCACGTAGTCACCGATCTCCGCCGTCTCCCCGATCACCACCCCCATGCCGTGGTCAATGAAGAAGCCGACTCCGATCTTGGCCCCGGGATGGATCTCGATCCCGGTCAGCCAGCGGGCGAGCTGCGAGATCAGGCGGGGCAGAATCGGCACGCCCCAGACGTACAGCCGGTGGGCCACCCGGTGGGCGAGCAGCGCGTGGAAGCCGGCGTAGGTCAGGACGACCTCCAGCACGCTCGTCGCCGCCGGGTCGCGATCGAAGACGGCCTGAAGATCCTGTCGGATGGTCTTGAACATCTTCCGGGCCTATTTCTCCGCGATCAGGCACACCGCCTGGGCGGCGATGGCTTCCTCGCGCCCGATCGCGTCGTCGAGCCCTTCGCCGCCCTTGACCTTCACGTTCACTTGTCCCCGTTCGAGCTTGAGGACCTCTGCGAGCCGGGCCTGCATCGCGGCGAGGTGCGGGCCGAGGCGCGGCGCCTGCGCAATAATCACTGTGTCCAGGTTGACCAGCCGGAGGCCTTTCTTCTCCAGCATCGCCGCCACGTCCTCCAGCAGCCGCAGGCTGGAGATGTCCTTGTAGCGGGCGTCCGAGCTGGGATAGTGCTTCCCCAGATCGCCTTCTCCCATCGCGCCCAGTAGCGCGTCGCAGACCGCATGCACGAGCGCGTCCGCGTCTGAATGGCCGACCAACCCCTGATCGTGGGGAATGTCCACGCCACCCAGGATCAGCTTGCGGCCCTTCCCCAACGGATGGATATCGTACCCCAATCCGACCCGCATGCCTCCCCTCACCCCTTACGCCTCATGTCTTTTGCGCGCAGCCAGGATCGCCTCTCCGATCGCGAGGTCCTCCGGCCGGGTGATCTTGATGTTCTCTCCGCTGCCTTCCACGATCGCCACGGGCCGCCCGAGCCATTCCACGAGCTGAGCGTCGTCGGTGGCCTGGTACCCCTCGAGATGAGCCTTGCGATGCGCCTCCCGCAACACCTCGACCCGGAAGGCCTGCGGCGTCTGGGCCAGCCACAACCCGCGCCGGTCCACGGTCCGCTCGACCAGCCCGTCCTCGCCGGCCTGCTTGACCGTGTCGCGCATGGGGATCGCGACAACCGCCGCCCCCCACTCCGCCGCCCGCGCCAGCACCCGGGCAATCATCTCGGTGGTGAGAAAGGGCCGGACCGCGTCGTGCACCAGGACCAGGTCGGCTTCCTCCCCGATGGACTCTAGCCCCAACCGGACCGAGTCCTGCCGCTCCGGACCGCCGGCGACGATGCGGGTGACCTTGGTGAAGCCGTGGCGGGTGACGATGTCCTTGTGGCAGTACTCGCGGTCGGCGGCGGGGACGACGAGGACGATCCCCGCCACGGAGTCCGCACCTTCCAGGGCAAGGAGGGAGTGCACCAGGATGGGAAGGCCCCCCAAGGTCACAAACTGCTTGGGGATGTCGCCCCCCAGACGGAGCCCCCGTCCCGCCGCCGGGACGAGGGCGACGGTTCGGTTAGCCACGCGCGACTTGGACTTCCTCCTTTTCCGCCTCT
>CAZTUO010000274.1:0-4668 GCA_964616355.1 uncultured Nitrospira sp. | reverse complement strand
CTTGCCGGCTGTTCGCTATTCCTATTGGCTGTTCGCCATCCTCTGATCTGCCTCCGCGGTCAGGCGATTAAGCGCCTCCTCGACCTCCAGCCGCTTGGACTCGATCGCCGCGTCATCCGCGTCGGACGGAACCCAGATCGGCGGCCCCCACAGGAAGAGCGCCCGGCTGAAGGGGTAGGGCAGCAGAAAGCAGTCCCAGCTCGCGAAGAGTTTTTTTTTGAGCAGCCGAACGTCAGCGGCACGATCGGCAAGCCCGTGGCCTTGGCAAGCTGGACGACCCCCTTCTGGACCACCTGCCGCGGGCC
This sequence comes from uncultured Nitrospira sp., assembly GCA_964616355.1. Classification (GTDB taxonomy): domain Bacteria; phylum Nitrospirota; class Nitrospiria; order Nitrospirales; family Nitrospiraceae; genus CAZTUO01. The sequence goes on along the minus strand of CAZTUO010000274.1, from coordinate 4,363 downwards.
GCGGGGCCCGTCCGGGGTGACGACCAGATCCACGCCCGTCCGGCCGAGCCGGATGAGCTGGCGCAGCGCCTCGACGCCGCCCCGCGTCGTCGAGCCGCGCACCGAGCGGAAGCCGAACCGCCCGATGAGCCGGCTGATCAGCTCGCCGTCCCGGTGACGGCTGACGAGCACGTGGGCCTCGGTCCCGCGGTAGGCCAGTGGCATCATCAGTTGCCGCCCGTGCCAGAAGACGATGATCGCCCGCCCGCCTGTCCGGTAGAGCGCATCCACGTGCTCCGCGCCGGCGGTCCGAAGCCGAAGCGTCCGGGCCAGGGCCCGGATCGCCCAGGCCCCCAGCGGAGGTCCCACCGTCAGTTTGAGCCAGTTACCCACATGCGTCATGCGGGACCTGGGCCGCGGGACGCGGGACTGATGGTGGCTCGCTTCGACCCTTTCCCCCATCACTCGTCGCCCGTCACACTTTCCGCGAACTGGATCGCGTGGAGCCGCTTGTAGAGCCCGCCCAGCCGGAGGAGTTCCTCATGGGAGCCGACCTCCACGATACGCCCCCGATCCAGCACCACGATGCGGTCAGCCCGCTGCACCGTCGAGAGCCGGTGCGCGATGACCAGCGTGGTCCGATTCCTCATCAGGTTGGCGAGGGCCAGTTGGACCACCCGCTCGGACTCGGAGTCCAGCGCCGAGGTGGCCTCGTCCAGGATCAGGATCGGCGGATCCCGGAGGAGCGCCCGGGCGATGGCCAGGCGCTGTCGTTCTCCGCCCGAGAGCTTCACGCCGTTCTCCCCGATCAGCGTGTCATAGCCGTCGGGCAGCCGCATGATGAAGTCGTGGGCGTAGGCGGCTTTGGCCGCGGCCACCACCTCCTCGTCCGTCGCCCCGGCGCGGCCGTAGGCGATGTTGTTGCGCACGGACTCGTCGAACAGCACCGTCGCCTGCGAGACGATCCCGATCTGCCCGCGCAGCGACCGGAGCGTGACCTCCCGGATGTCCCGCCCGTCAATCAGGATCGCGCCCTCCGTCGGCTCATAGAAGCGCGGGACCAGGCTCACCAGCGAGGTCTTCCCGCTTCCACTGCTTCCGACGAGCGCGACGATCTCTCCCGCCTTGATCGCCAGGTTGACGTCAAACAGCGCCGGGTGTTCGGCGCCGTCATACCGGAACGTGACGCGCCGAAACTCCAGGGACCGGCTGATCGGGGCCAGCTCCACCGTTCCCCGGTCCATCGTCTGCTCGTTCTCGAGATCCAGGACGCTGAAGACGCGTTCCGCGGCAGCCAGGGCCTGCTGGATCGTGTTGTTGGCGCCGGAGAGCTTGCGGATCGGAGCGTAGGCCATAAACATCGCGGTGAGAAAAGAGAAGAACGCGCCCGGGGTCATGGCGCCCTGGATCACCAAGTAGCCGCCATACCAGACGATCACTGCGACCCCCGCGACGCCGATGACCTCCATGTAGGTAGAAGTCAACGATGAGATCTGCACCGCTTTCATGTTGGCCCGCAGAAAGGCCCGGTTGTTGTCCAGGAACCGCTTGCTTTCGAACTCCTCGCGGCCGAAGGCTTTGACCTCGCGAATCCCCACCAGCGTCTCCTGCAGGACCGAGGCCATGTCGCCCGCCCGCTCCTGCCCGCGCGTGGCGAGCCCCCGCAGCCGCTTGCCCATGCGCAGCATCGTGTGCGCGGAGAGCGGGACGACGATGGCCGACACAGCCGCCAGCTTCCAGTTTTGGTAAAAGATCACGGCGACCATCGCCAAGAAGGTCAACCCCGGCTGGAAGCCGTCCTTGAGGACCCCGCCGACGGCGTTCGCCATGACGCTGACGTCGTTGAAGACCCGTGCGAGGAGACGTCCGGTCGCGTTGGCGTCATGAAATCGGACGGGCAGCCGCATGAGCTGGACGAAGAGAGCCTGACGGATGTCCGTCACCACCCGGTTGCCGACATAGTTCATCAAGTAGTTCTGGCCGTAGCTGAAGGCGCCTTTCAGCACCGCCACGCTCAAGATCGCGAGCGGCAGCACCGTGAGCAGGGCCTGATTCTTGTGGATGAAGATGCCGTCAAGGACGGGGCGAACCATCCAGGCATAGGCCCCGGTCAGCGCAGCGACGGCAGCCGAGCAGACGAAGGCCGCCACCAGGCGCATGCGGTACGGCCAGAAGCTGCGAATCAGCCGCACGAACAGCCTCATGCCCCGCACTCCTCGAGGACGAGCGCGGCCGCGCGCCGCGACGCCCCCGGTTCGCCGAGCGCGGCCCGCACCTTTCGCAGCGCCGCGCGCATGGTCTCGGCTTCCGCCCCGTCGTCGAGCAGGCGCGCCGCCGCCTCGCGGAGCCGGGCGCCGCTGGCCGCGCCCTGGAGCAACTCGGGCACGATCCGGCGCCCCGCGACGATGTTGACGAGGCCGATACAGCCGAGCTGTGCGACCAGCCCGGTCCGGTTCGCCCGGATCAGCCATCGCGCGAGTCGGTAGGTGAGCGGCGAGACCCGGTAGGCCAGCACCATCGGCGTGCCCACGATCGCCGCCTGGAGCGTCGCGGTCCCGGAGGCGACCAGCAGCACATCGGAGGCCGCCATGACTTCGCTCGCCAGGTCCGGGACGATCCGGACCGGGACCCGATGCCCGCGGCCCAGCGCCTCTACCAGCGCGGTCGGGATCGAAGGGGCCTGCGCCACCAGCACCTGGAGCCCCGGATGGTCCGAAGAGAGCGCCGTCGCTGCTGCCAGCATTTCGGGAAACAACGCCTGCACCTCCCGCTCGCGGCTGCCTGGCAGCACCCCGATCACCGGACCGCCACTCTCCACGCCGAACCGCTTCCGCAGCTCGGCGCGGTCATAAGACGGAGCGACCACGTCGAGCAGCGGATGCCCGACGAAGTCGCAGCGAATGCCCGCCTCCCTGAAGAGAGCCTCCTCGAAGGGCAGGATGACGAGCAAGCGGTCCACCACCCGAGCGATCAGGCGGATCCGCCCCGGATGCCAGGCCCAGACCTGCGGGGCGATATAGTAGATCACCCGGTGCCCGGCGCGCTTGGCCGCGCGCGCCAGCCGGAGATTCAGCCCGGGCGCGTCAATGAACACCGCGGCGTCGAGCGGGGTGCGCTGGAAGAACCGCGCCAGCTTGCGATACGTCCGGAGGCCGGCGCGCAAGTGCGCCACCCCGACCACCCCGATGCCATCCAGGCGCTCATTGCCCTGCACCAGCGCGACGCCCGCCGCCTGGAGCAGGGCGCTGCCGACCCCGAGCAGCTCCACGTCGGGCCGCAGCGCGTGCAGCGCTCGGGCCAGGTTCGCGCCGTGCAGCTCTCCGGAGGCCTCACCGGTCACGATCAGAATGCGGGGCATACCGCTACCCGTGACGCGGGATGGGGGATGCGGGACGGGATCTGCGCGCGACCCAGGCGATGGGGATGGGGAAAGCCCCGCGTCTTTGCACCGCCTCGCGCGTCACTCGTCACGCGTCACCCGTCGCTCGTCACGCCTTCAGTGTGGCGTTGCATGAACTCGCCGATCGAGTCCAGGACCTGATAGGCCAGCTCCAGCGCCGCGATGCCGTCCTCCCCCGACACCACCGGGCGCGTGCCCGACGCCACCGCCCGCACGAACGCCTCGAGCTCCAACCGCAACGGCTCGTCGTCGCTCCCCTGCACCGGCTCGGCTTTGATCGCGGGCCGGGCGCCCGGCCCGGTCTCGCGCCGGCAGATCACGCCCTGGCGAGTCTGGTAGTCCACGGAAATATAGGCATCGCGCTGGAAGAGCCGCAGCCGGCGCAACCGGGTCATCGAGACCCGGCTCGCCGTCAAGTTGGCGACGCACCCGCTGGCGAACGCGATCCGGACATTCGCGATGTCAATCGTCGGCGACAGCACCGGGACTCCGGCCGCCCGGACTTCCTCTACCGGTCCCGGCCCGAAGGACAGGATCATGTCCAGATCGTGGATCATGAGATCGAGCACCACGTCCACGTCGGTGCCGCGCTCGCCGAAGGGAGCCAGGCGGTGGCATTCGATGAAGCCCGGCTTGCCGATGAGGGGACGGATCGCCCGGATGACCGGGTTGAACCGCTCGATGTGGCCGACCTGGAGGACGAGGCCCCGGCCCTTGGCCAGTTCCACGAGCTCGCGGGCCTCGCGCACCGTTACGGCGATGGGTTTTTCGACCAGGACGTGGACGCCGGCCTCCAGGCAGGTCTTCACGACGGCGTAGTGGGCCGATGTGGGCACCGCGACGCTCACGGCGTCCACCTGGGGAAGCAGGGCGGCCGCGTCCGGATACCCGGGCACCCCGTGGCGCTCGGCCACGAGTCGCGCCCGGTCGGGAGCCGCGTCCACGATCCCCGTCAGGACGCAGTCGGGCAAGCCCGCATAAACC
>CAZTUO010000273.1:0-4675 GCA_964616355.1 uncultured Nitrospira sp. | reverse complement strand
ATTTCTGTTGAGCGCGCCCGGCTTCCTGGTGTGGCTCTGCTGGTATAAGGATGCCTCAACGGTGCAGGTCGTTAGCGGCTTGGTCACGATTGGCCTGCTGCTGATCGCGTTCCTGAGCGCGCTCTTGGTCTTTTCTAAGGCCGCGCGCTCCGGAACCGAGTGATATGGCCGCCATGGCGAAGCCGGTCCTGCTTCTGATCGACGATAACGAAAACTTCCGCCGATCGCTGGCGGCCGCTCTAGGCCGTGACTATGAAGTCAAGAGCGCTGCGTCCCGCGGTGAAGCCCGTAACCTGCTGACTCCTCCACCCGATGCGGTGCTCCTGGATCTGCGGCTCGACGATGCTGATCCCAGCAATGTGGAGGGGCTGGAATTCCTCCGGGAACTGCGGCGGGATTGGCCGGCGATCCCGGTCATCATGATCACCGGATATGGTGACGTTGCGACAGCGGTCGAGTGCATGCGTGAAGGCGCCGTGGACTTTGTGGAGAAGGTTGCCGACCTGCGTGAGGTGCGCGTGCGGCTCGAACGCGCTCTCGAACACGCCCGGCTGGCACAGCGTGTGGTGGCGCTGGAAGGCGAGCTGGAGATCGTGGCCCCCCGTGAGCTAATCGGAGACAGCCCGCAGATGCGCGAAGTGAAGGCGCTGGTGGCAGCCGCCGCTCAGGATGGCAACGTCACCGTGTTGATTTCGGGCGAAACCGGCACTGGCAAGGAGCTCGTGGCCCGCGCGATTCATGCCAGTGGCCCGAGGCGTTCGAAACCCTTTGTGGGTGTGGAGCTGGCGGCGCTCCCGGCGACGACTGTGGAGTCGGAGCTTTTCGGTTATGAACGGGGGGCCTTCACAGGCGCTGACAAGAGCCACGCCGGTCACCTAGAGAGGGCGCACGGCGGCGTGTTGTTTCTGGATGAGATCGACGAACTGGAACACCGTATCCAGACAAAGCTTCTGCGCTTCCTGGAGGAGCGCGTTCTGACGAGGCTGGGTGGTTCTAAGGAGATCGCGGTCGAGATACAGGTGGTCGCCGCCACCAAGCACGACTTGGGACGACTAGTCCGCGAAGGGAGGTTCCGGGACGACCTGTATCACCGGCTCCGCGTCTTCGAGATCCAGCTGCCACCGCTGCGGGAGCGCCGGAGCGACATCCCGGCGCTGGTCGAGCACTACTTCCAGAAGCTTGGAGGGCCTGGGCGAGGCCTCGTCGGCCTCGAGCCGGCGGCGATGGATCTGCTCTCCGGGTACCAGTGGCCGGGCAACGTCCGGGAACTCCGGAACGTAATGGAAGCCGCGATTTTGAAGGCTGGACTTCGAGGGCACAGGAGGATCGAAACCCTTGACCTTCCTGCCGAGCTGAGAGAAGCTCCCAGGCTGGAGGCTGTAGCAGCAACCGAGAATGCCGCTCTGGAGGAGGCCCTGGCCAGCGCGGAGCTAGCCGAGATCGAACGCGCGCTGCAGAAGGCTGGCGGTAAGAAGACTGAGGCCTGGAAACTCCTTGGCCTCAACGATCGTTTCGCACTGCGCCGGCGCGCCCAGCGGCTGTTGGCGCGCTACCCCCACTTGGCGAAGAATTTCCCAGCCGTCGCGGCGGCGTACGGATTGCGATAAGAAGTATCGAAAGGCCCGAATGCTCAAGAGGAGAGCTTTATGGCGACAACCCTTGAGAAGATTTCCCAAATCCTAACCAGCCACGACATCAAACATCGCGTGGACACGGAGCGCGGTGTCATCTTCACGGGGTTTCAAACGGAGGTATACGAGAACCAGGAAGGCCGGCGTGGTCTGGCTATCGTGATTGCGCTCGAAGAAGATGGCGAATTCATCAAGATTATGGCGCCGCGCTGCTATGAATACAAGGACGGGCCACACAAGGGGGCAGTCTTTCAGGCTTGCCTGATGATCAGTTATTTGACCAAACTGATCCAGTTCGAGTACGACCCGGACGACGGTGAGATCCGCGCCATGATCGAGTTCCCGCTCGAAGATGCTGAGTTGACGGACCGACAGTTGATGCGCTGTGTATCCGCATTACCCGCCGTGCTCGACGAGTACCATGATGTGATCACAGGCGCCATAAGTAAAGGCACAGTGTTGTATCGGAAACCCGAGACGGCAGAGGAACTGATGCGATTATTCCGCCAGTTTCTGCGCGAGCGCAGGAGGCAGAAACAGACAGAGGAAACTCTGGAACTGGAGGAGTAAGCAGGACACAGTGTCGCGATACGATCGCTACGATGCGGCAGCGCGCAAGGTCTTGCAGGGGCTGCAAAAACTCGTCCGGGCCGCGGGGCGCCAGGAGTGCAGGTTAGCAGACTTGGCACAGGCGTTCCTGCTTGTAGGCGGGCATGAGATTGAGCGACTCCTGGAGGTCAACGGGCTAAGACGCAATCCAGAGGTGCTGAACGCGCAGAACGTAACCGCAGCCGCATCGGACGCCCCTCACGGGAAATTACAGCTCTCTCCCGAACTTAGGAGTGTACTGGATCGGGCGGAGGCGCTAGCCGGCTCCGGGCTGCCTGTGCAACGAATCCACCTGCTGCGCGCGGCTTGGCCGGAGATCGCCGAGCCCCTGCTCCGCTTCGTCCAAGCGGATGGCGTTCGCCAGCCCGGGGATCTGCGTCTGCCCGATGAATTGGCGACTCCGTCGGTTGTGCAGCTCCTACCTGTTCCACCGCAGTTAGCCACCGCAGGCAGAGACCTTACGGCCGAGAGACGACCGTACCCGATCGTGGGACGAGAACGGGAGATCGATCAACTTGTGGCCGTTCTGATGAAATTCTATAGGCCGAACGCTCTGCTGGTCGGCGATCCCGGAGTCGGAAAGACCACCGTTGTGGAAGGTCTGGCAGAGAGGATACGCAGAGGCAACGTGCCGGAGCGGCTGCAAGGTTGCCGGGTCATTGAGCTCAAGCTGGGCGCCAGGGCCAGTTCGGTGTCGAGCTACATTCAACTCGGGGAATGGCTGAAGGACCTGCTCGACGTGGCTGAGGCGAATCCGCATGTGATCCTGTTTCTGGATGACATCCAATCTCTGCTCGACACCAGAGCACCGTTCCGTTGGACTGACTTGCTGAAATCCATACTGACTTCGGCAAAGACACGCATAATTGCAGCCTGCGACTTTTCCGCCTATCAGGCGATGGCGCAAGACCCGTCGCTTGTACGCTGCTTCCAGACCATTCGCATCGAAGAGCCGACTCCCGAGGCAACAGAACAAATTCTTCGGGTCGTTCGCCCTCACCTGGAGGAGCATTATAAGATCTCCGTTCCTGACCCCACGCTAATGCTGACGGTTTCTCTCGCTTCCGAGTACATGGAGAACCGTCGTTTCCCTGAGAAAGCGATTGACATTCTGGATCGTGCCTGTATCCATGCCGCGCGGCGCACTGCGCCGATGGTCGAACCTGAAGATGTTCGCAAGACGGTAGCTGAGATCACTGGCATCGAGCTGGTCGAAAACATGGTCGAATACGGGCGGCGCCTGGCGTCCCTGGAGGAAGTGCTGGGTAAGGAGGTCTTCGGCCAGCCGGAGGCTGTGGCTGCCGTGGCGAATGTGGTGCGCTTATGCAAGCGCAAACTCGACTTGCGCCCGGAACGGCCGGATGGTGTTTTCCTGTTTACTGGCCCGACGGGGGTTGGCAAGACCGCGTTGGCTCTCGCCTTGGCGAAGGCACTGACGGGGCGGGAAGACCGGTGTATCAGGATCGACATGTCGGAGTTCGCCGAAGAGCACCGGATTTCCGGCTTGATCGGGTCACCTCCTGGATATGTCGGCTATGACGACCAGCCCCGGCTGCTCTTGGAATTACGCCGTTGCTCTGGTGGCGTTCTGCTGTTGGACGAATTCGAAAAGGCGCATCCGGCAGTGCACCGCTTATTTCTTCAGGTTTTCGATTCGGGGAGGTTGACCAGCGCGCGGGGAGAGACCTTTTCGCTCTCGCATATGACGATCATTTGCACATCGAACATCTGGGAGGGGGGCTCCGTTGGACGGATAGGTTTTTCGCCGGATGCCCGGTCGTCACGCCCAGCAATTCCCTGGGACCTTTTGAAACGCCACCTGCCAGCGGAGCTTCTTAATCGTTTTGACGAAATCGTTGTGTTCCAGCCCATTTCTCACGCGATTGCGGCAGAGATTCTGGAGAAGCGGATTCTGGCGCCGACGCGGGAGCGGTTGATGCGGGAATACGGGGTGGTACTGGAGATAACGCCCGAGGCCGTGGACGCGATTTTGCGACACGGATATTCGCCCGAGTTTGGGGTGCGTCATCTCCAGCGAATCTTTCAAGATTTAGCGCTCCACAAGATTGTCCGTGCGCTCGATTCTTCGCCGCCTGGGAGTCGGATCGTGTTGAACGCAAGCGGCGACGAGTTCAACTTGATCGTCGAAACCCCCGCGTGCAGTTAGACACGCTCTTTCTCGACGGTGCGGATTTGGGCTGCGAGAATCACATCGTAGGGCGACCGGCCTGGGCTAGGGATTCGAAGTCAGGGTGCGCAGCGGGTACGACGCCTACCGGTGCCAACGGCCTTCGCTGGGCAGGAAAAGCTGGCGGGCGAACAGGCAGATGTGATCGTAGGCCCAGAACTTGATGAGCGGGACCCGGCTGCGGCGGGCGGTGAGGTAGTCGCGCGCGAAGGGCCAGCCGGCGTTGAAGTTGCCCATGAGGTACCGG
>CAZTUO010000272.1:2894-4692 GCA_964616355.1 uncultured Nitrospira sp. | reverse complement strand
CAGTACCGGACATGGTGGTCTCCACCGTGGCTGCCATGGCGGTCATCGCTGCCCCGGCGATCGTCTGCTGCGAGGCGGCCGGCTCGCGCTCCCACCGCTCCAGCGCCTGCGTTGCCGCCAGGAGCGCGCGCCCGTACCGCTCCTCCGCAGCCGCGAGCTTCCCCGAGGGAGCGAGGCTCTCGGTCACGATCCGGCGGCCGAGCCGCGGCTGGGCCAGGGCCTCGGCCTCCCGCTCCATCCTCGCGAACTCCGGACCGTCCCAGTCCGCGGGTAACTTGAACCGCCCTTCCAGGAAGGCGCGGCGGTGGGCCGCCGCCGCGCGGGCAGAAGCCGCCACCTCGGGGAGCCAGGCCACCTCGCGCGCCTTGGCCTGCTGCAAGCCGACGATTGCACGTCCGAGCGCCTCCTGCGTGCGGGCGCGCTCCTCCTCGGCCCGCGCGGGCGCGACCATCGCCTCTGCGATCGTGCGGTCGATGTGCTCCACGAGCATCGCCCGCGGCTCGGCGGGTGCCGGCTCGGTCGCCGGACCTCGCTCGACGCCCAGCCAGGCGAACAGAAAGACGGCGCTGGCAACCGAGGTGACCGCGCCCGTGATGGCCGCCAGGTCTATATGGTCGAGACACTTCATCATCGGAGCCCCCTTAGGATAGGCCGTCCCGGCCTCACCGCGGTCGCACGGCCGGCTACTCGCTGACGTAGCTCATCTCATCCCACCACCGCATCGGATCATATTTCCCGATATGGCGGCTGACGTCGTGGTACTTGGCCGGGGTGACCTCGGAGCAGTAATCGAAGAGCCGGCGGGCGGTCGTAGGCGGAATGCCGTTCTCCCCGTTCTCCAGCATGTCCATGAACCGGTTGACGCCCCGATACACCGCCGCCTCGTCCCCGCGGCCGAGGGCGGTCCGGACGACCATGAGCTGGCCGAGATACGGCTCGAACGCCGCGGCCTGGGTGTCCGGGACCGATGCCTGGGCGATGAGCACCTCGTTGGTCAGCCGGTCAATCCAGCCGTGATAGCCTTCGTAGTCCGGCCCGAACGCCGCTGCCGTCAGCGGCACCAGCGACAGCGCCACTCCGCCGACGAACGCTACCAGGCGGAGTCCCTTATGTGAGAACCTGATCATCTTGCGTCCCTCCCCTCGTATGGAAAGGCTTTGTCGAGTCTGAAACCATGACGCCCCCTTTGGCGGCCGCCCTCACCTCCCTTCCCGCGGACCGGCCTCACCCTCGCGAGGGCTCCCCGGCCGCCGCGCCGGCCCGGTGCCGTCCCCGCAGATGCCGGCTCACGTCGTGGTAGGCCGCGGGCGTGACCTGGTAGCAGTAGTCCCAGATCGCTGCCGCGGCCTCGGGTGCGATGCCGCCCTCCCGGGCCTCCAGCATGTCCATCAGGCGGTTCATCGCGGCATAGGCCCGTGGATGGTCCCCCGCACGGACGGCGGCCCGGACACGAGCCAGTTGCTCGAAATACAGGTCGAAGCTGGCGGCCGGCGTCGTAACCGAGCTGAGTTGCTGGACGGTCACGAACGTGACAAGCCGGTCAATCCAGGCCTCGTCGGCCCGCTCCACGCCGGCCCGCTCCACGCCGGCCTGCTGCGGCGCCAGCAGTAGCACGGCGGCGAAGGCGAGCGCGCCGGCCGCCACGACCATCTTCTGGATCAGGGGTGATTGCATCATAACGGCAGGATAGCCTCGGCCTCGGGGTTTGCCAATGAGCCGGCCGCCTCATTTCGTGAGGGACGCAGTTGCATCAGAAGGAAGCGGCGGGCGGCAGTCCGCTCTCAGCGTGTCCTTCCGG
>CAZTUO010000272.1:0-2839 GCA_964616355.1 uncultured Nitrospira sp. | reverse complement strand
CCCGCCCCCCGCCTTGCGGCGGGCGGACGGCCGACGGCTGCTCACTGCTGGCCCGGATGGAACGCGACGGCGAGCGCCTCGAGCCGGCTGTGGGCACCGAGCTTTTCGAGGATGTGCTGGACATGGTTGCGGACGGTCGCCGGGCTCACGCAGAGGGCGTCGGCGATGCCCTTCGTGGTTTTGCCGAGGGCGAGCTGTTGGAGGATCTCGCGTTCCCGTTTGCTGAGCGGAAGGTCGGCGGACGGCTCGGGCGCCGGGCTCTGGGGCAAGGCGGGGGACGCCGGGGCCGCGCAGCACAGCGCGCTGTGCAGCGCGGCCACGAGGTGGCGGATGCGAGCCTGCCGGGAGACGTCGCGGAACAGGTGGACGGACCAGAACCGGCCGCGCCTCGCCGACGGCACGGGAAGGGAGCTGATGTTCAGCCAGATCGGCCGGCCGGCCTTGGTGCGGGTCCGCATGTCGAAGTTCCGGACGCCCGCGCCGCGGCGGACTTGCCCCGCGACCGCGCAGGCCGGGTTGCAGAGGGGCTGGCCACCAGGCGTCTCGCCGCGCAGCACCTCGTGGCAGGACCGTCCGACGACCTCGGCAGCACGGAAGCCGGTCAGCCGCTCGGCGGCCCGGTTCCAGAACCGAATGGTTCCCTGATCGTCCACCAGGAAGGCACCGTCGGCCGCCCCGGCCAGCATGGCGGTTACGAGCTTCATCACGATCGCACGCTGCATACGGTATGCCCGAGGACCAGGCGCGGCTCTAGGAGGGCTTGCCTCACGATTGCTGGTGCAGATTGGGACAGAGTCCGCGGAGGCGTTGTGGCAAATCACGCCACTGGATCTGATCTCGGGAGGGACCCCTTGCGGGCACCAGCCTGACCTGCCCCTGGCATGGTCTCTGCACAAAGGGCAAGGTGGCCCCCAGCAATCCGCACAGGTCGCGGGCCACGGGGCCTGGCCGATCCAGACGCCATGAGGATGATGCTCTATCCCCTGACGGGCAGCTTGCGCGGCCGGACGCTGTTCATCAACACGGAGTCCGTGTCATTCGGGATCGGCGACGCCTGCGGCGTCGCCTTCGACCCGGTGATTGACGCCGCCGTCTGCCCGGTCCACGCGGAGTTGTCGGTCGAAGACCACACGCCGGTTATCCACGACCGGAGCGGAAAGAACGCGCTCTTCGTCAACGGGCAACGGGTGAGCGAATCGGCGCTGAAGGACGGTGACCTGATCCAGTTCGGGGACGGTGGCCCGCAGGTCCGGTTCCACTGCTCCCCGGATGGCGCGCCGTTCACCAAGCCGCTGAAGGCGATCGTCTCGGACTCCCGCGACATCGTCGTCCGCACTCCGCATGCGCGTTACCTGTCTTTCCTGTATCTGGCCAAGCACATCCTCGGCGACATTGTCCGCCACGCCTCCCCGGCGGTGAAGGTCGGTACCGCCCTCGCGCTGCTCATGCCCGTGGCGTCCGTTGTCGGGCTGGGTCTCATGGCGTATCGGGAGCATCAGGCGGTGGTCGCCACGGAAAGGCGCATGGCGGAGCTGATCGGCCAGTTGGAGCGCGGGCGGCTCACGCAGGCCGAGATGGAGCGGCAAATCGAGCGGGAACGGGCGGCGGCGGCGGAGCGCCAGCGCCGGCAGGAAGAGCTGATCGCGGGTCTCGAGGCCAAGCTGCGCCAGCAGGAGGCCGCGCGACAATCCGAACCAGGAGTCGGCGCCCTGCGTCGGCAACTTGCGGCCCTCCAGCAAGAGCGGATGTTTGCGGAGGAGGTCGTCCGGCGGTTCGAAGGCGGGGTCGCGCTGCTGCAGGGAGGCTACGGGTTCCGGGAGCGGGCCACCGGCCGCCCCCTGCGGTATCAGGGGTTCGATGCGCAGGGGAATCCACTCCTGGACAAGGATGGCAACACGCTGGTGACTGTGGAAGGCACCGCGCCGCCGATCGTGATCTATTTTGCCGGCACGGCCTTTCTCGTGGATCGCCACGGAACGGTCGTGACGAATCGCCACCTCGTCCGCATGTGGGAAGCCTATGAGCCGGCGCGGCAGGCCATCGAGAGCGGCTTCGAGCCGGAGCTGGTCATCCTGCGGCTCTTCTTCCCCGATCAGCCGGAGCCCTACCACGCGACGGTCGCGGCCGTGTCTGATCGGACCGATCTGGCCGTGCTCCAAACGGACCGTGCCCCCACGGGCATGCCCCCGCTCCCCCTAGCGCCCGGTGGCGCCGCCGTCCATGCCGGTGAGCCGATCGTCATGCTCAGCTATCCGGGGAGCTTCGACACCCTGCTGGCCAGGGCGTCCAAGGCGGTGAGCGAGGACATCCTGGCCGCGGCGCGAGGAGACCCCAGACGGCTTGCTGAGGAAGTGTCGAAGCGGGCGCTCATCCGCCCCCTGGTCACCCAGGGGTACGTGGCCAGCGTGACCTCCACCGTCATCACCTACGAGGCCGCCTCTGCCACGGGCAGCAGCGGCGCGCCGATCTTCAACCGGGACGGGCGAGTCGTCGCCGTGAACCACGCCACCTTGCAGCGGCTCAGCGGGCTGCACCTCGCGCTGCCGATTCACTTGGCCGGAGAACTGCTGGCTGCGCAAGGAGTGCCGTAAGCGAGCAGAGGGTGGGGGGTCTCTGCGGAGAAGCCTGCCCGGGTCTTTACTTATGACCTGATTGGCAGGCGCGAGCCGTCACGTATCCTGGATGCCCGGCAAGGGGGGAGGGCGAGATGGCCAAGCAGAAGGACAAGGAAGCGGTGCCCGATCGGCAGCTGGCCGGGTTCACCCGGCTGACCGTGGAGCGGTTCATGGAAAGGGACATGCAGGTCGGCCGCCGGCACACGAAGGCCGACGTGCTGGCC
>CAZTUO010000271.1:0-4722 GCA_964616355.1 uncultured Nitrospira sp. | reverse complement strand
GGAGCGCCAGCAGGGCGCGGATCTCGCTCGCGCAGGCGAAAAAGCCGTCGTCGGCCACGTAGTAGAGCGGCTTGACCCCGAGGGCGTCCCGGGCGACAAGGAGGCGCCGCTCCGCGGCATCCCACAAGGCAAAGGCGAAAATCCCATTGAGGGCAGACAGTATCGTCTCGTCCCGCTCAGCGTACAGCGCTAGCAGCACCTCCGTATCCGAGCGGCTGCGGAAAGGGTAGCCCGCCCGCTCGAGCGCCCGACGCAGTTCGGGGAAGTTGTAGATCTCGCCGTTGTACACGATCCCGTAGCGCCCGGTGGCGTCGAACATCGGCTGGTGACCTGCCGGTGACAGGTCGAGGATCGCCAGGCGCCGATGGCCCAGTCCCACACCGCCCGCTTCATCAACCCAGACCCCTTCGTCGTCCGGGCCGCGGTGCGCCAGGCAGCGGGTGGCAGCCCACAGAGCCGCTCGGTCCGTCCGCCCGCTTACGGCGACGATGCCGCACATGAACGCGAATGGATCGTGGAGGTCGCCGGACCGCTGACGACCTCCGCCAAAAAGCGAAACGTCTCTTCCACCGTTCGCTCCCACCTGTAATGCTGGGCCCGCTCGAACGCCGCCCACGCCTTTTGCCGTGCTAATTCGCGATCCACGATCAAGGCACGAATCGCGTCCGCAATGCTTTCCGGATTTTCCGGATCGAAATACACGCCGGCATCGCCTAAAACCGCCGGCATCGGTCCCCGATTCGAGCAGGCGACTGGGAGCCCCGACGCCATCATTTCCAGAAGGATGTTGGGCAAGTTCTCGCAGGACGACGCGAAAATCCCGACATCGGCCCGCGCGTATTCCTGCGGCAGCCTCTCGTAGGGCACCGGTCCCCAGTAGCGAATAAAGGATCGTTGGGGATCAAGACGCCGAAGAACCCGTTGTAGTTTCCGCAGCGCAGGCCCATACGCCGGCCCAATCAAATCGAGCGTCACGGGGAAACCGTGTGCACGCAACTTGGCGACTGCCTTCGCTACATGGTCCTGGTGCTTGTAGACATCGACGATCGATACATAGACCAGGCGAATCTGCTGCTGTGTGTCTGGTGCTTGGGTCGTTTGAGTACGCGGCGGCACGAAAAATTGCGCATTGATCCCATGCGGAATGACGACCGTTTTTCCTCGGATCGGACCGGTAGCCTGAAGAACAATGTTTTTGGCGTACTGAGTAAGAAAAATGACCCCGTTCGCACGCGCGAACGAACGAATTTGCGTCCATCTCAGCAAGCCAACACGAATCATCTGGGCATGGCCAGCGTAGCGCCGCAGCCCGGTCGCATCGAAGGGCAGTAGGTTTCGACTCATGGTCACGATGGGCTCGAACGAGCACAAGACGGTTCCCCCGGGCGCGAACAGCACGTCGATTCCGGTGGCCCCAACGTACTTCGGCAGACGGTAGCGCTGCCACAAGACCCGCCATGGCAGCGATCGATCCAACCAGGAGTCCGTTCGCTTCTCGAGCCAGGGACGATCGGCCAACCGGGCAAGGGTAAGCCGTCCTCCCCAGACAATCACGCGCTCGAAGCCGTGCTTCCGCGGATCTGCAGCAGCGAGCAAATGGACCAAATGGGTGAGCCCACCACCGGCACGAAGATTCGATGCGTCAATCCCAACGATCATTTGGGCCGCACACCGCGGCCGACCAAGTGGCCGGCTCGGAGCACTTCGACCTGTTCGAAACCAGCCTCGCGAAACCACCGCTCGAGAGTCCCTCGACGTTGAGGCTGGTCGAAGACAGGAGAGAACCAGTCGAAGGTGTCAAGGAGGGCCCATTCGAGCCGCTGCCGATCGGTCAACGGGTAGAGGCCCTCGTAATCCGCCACGGGAATCAGGCGTCGCAAGTACCGCCCGACTATAGGGATCGCTCCCGCGGCGTGACTCATGCGTAGCAGCCGAGGAACCCAGCGCTCAAGCAGCGCAAACAGGCGGCCAGGATCCATTCGGCGCGTAACCGGGCGCAGCCAGTATTTCGGATGCGTCCACATCCGCCAGGACCGTTCATACACGTCGACGCAAAGCCGGCCGCCTCGCTTCAGGTGTCGTACCAAGGCGGCGAACGCCGCGGCGACATCGGGCGTATGCTGCAAAACTCCCAGGGAATACACAAAGTCGAATGCTCCTTCCGGAAACGGGAGGTGGTAGATGTCGGCCTGCGCAACATATAGGGTGGGAAAGTGGCGAAGGTTCGCCCAGCAGGCTTCGACGGCTCGGGAATAGTCCACGGCCACGACGCGCGCGCCGGCCCGGAGCGCAATCGACGCAAAACGTCCCGCCCCACAACCAGCATCCAGGACCCAAGCCCCGCGCAACTCCTCTTCCGTCCAGCCCGTAGCGCTCCAGAAGCGGTCGGCCGAAATGGGATGCCCCGATACGCTATCGAGTTGCGTTTTTGCGAACGTCGTCCATTGGAAGCCAAAATTTTGGGCGTAGTTGGCGCCTGATACAAACCGTGGGATGCCTGCGTGAATCGGCCATCGCGGGCCGCCGCCATCGGCGACAAGGGAACCGGAGATGATTTCCTCACCTTCCCACTCCACGGCTTCCAATCGCAGTCGTTGCTCGGTTACGGGACAGCGAAGCAGCTCGACGAATTCAGGTTGCATGAGCGGTCACCGCTCCGGCCCACGGGTGCTGGACCTTGTATTCGCGCCGCCATAACTCGAGGAGGCAGAGCGCGAAAAGGCGCTCGCTGTTGGAGCGCCCCCTCACCTGGCCTGCAAGCAGAGCGCCGACGAACCGGCGATTCAGGAATCCATCGTCGGCGCCCAGCAACACCTCGCGGAAGAAGTCGGCCCACGGCCCAGCCCGCAGCCACGTGCCCAGGGGAATGCTGAACCCTTGCTTCCGCGTGGCGTCGAAGTCGGCGGGCAACAGTCGGCCGGCCAGAAGGCGCAGAAGCAACTTGCGATCGCGGCGGTTCGCTTTGAGGAAGCCCGGCACTTGGCCAAAGGCGAACTCGATGATACGAACGTCCAGCCACGGCACCCGGACCTCCAAGGAATGAAGCATGCTCGCCCGATCGACTTTGACCAGAATGTCCTCGGCCAAGTAAAGCCGGAAATCCGTTCGAGTCGCTCGGTTCAACAGGTCGCCGTCCTGGTCGATCAGTGTGTCACGGATTCCCTCCGCCTCCGGGGTGCTGCGGGGCATGCGGCCGTCCAGCAATTGCCGGCGGGCTCTCGCGTCAAAATACGAAGCGATCAGGGGTACGCCGTGGTCCACATCCACGCCCGCGGCTTGGATCCAGTTTCGGCCTCGGAACCCGATGGGCAAAACAGCGGCCGCGGCGGTCGTCAGGGATCGGCGAAGGGCAAGGGGGATGCGACCGATCCCCTCGGCGAGGCTGAGCAGGCGGCTGTAGTGCTCATACCCACCGAACAGTTCGTCGCCGCCATCGCCTCCGAGCGCTACCGTGCAGTGCTGACGCACCAGCCGGCAGATCAGGGAGGTCGGGATCATGGAGGAGTCGACGATCGGTTCGTCGAACTGCCGGGCGAGGAGAAGCAGCACGTCGGGCCGAATGTCCGCCGCATCCAACTCGATATGCTCCGTACCAAAGTGTCGCGCGATCAACCGCGCATGAGGGGTCTCGTCGTAGTGTCCATAGCCGGGAAACCGCACGGTAAACGTCTTCACCCGCGATCTGCTGCGGACCGCCATAGCCGTCACAAGACTCGAATCGACGCCGCCGCTCAGTAAGACGCCCACCGGTACATCCGCCACGAGCTGCCGCCGCACGGCATCCTCGAGCAGCCGCTCTAGCTCCTCGAGCAACTCATGTTGGTGAATCCCTTTCCCACGGACCGCAGGCGCAGCCGGAAGATCCCAATACCGCCAAGTCCAAGTCCGTCCGTCTGAGAGATCGAAGATCAAGGCATGAGCCGGAGGAAGTTTGCGAAACCCCTGTAGGATGCACCGCTCCCCCGGAACGAAGCCGAAGGCCAGATAACAGTCCAACGCCTCGGGGTCGACCACTCGCGGCAACGAGGAGTCCGTAAGTAATGCTTTGAGTTCCGAGGCAAAGCGCATCTCGTCGTCGGCGACACGATAGAAAAGGGGCTTCTCCCCGGCCCGATCACGGGCAAGAAACAGGCGCTGCCGTGGCTGGTCGTACAGGGCGAACGCGAACATCCCGTTGAACCGTTGGAGGCAATCCGTCCCCCACTCCCGGTACGCCGCGAGAATGACTTCCGTGTCCGTCCGTGACCTGAAGCCGTGTCCCTTCCCGGCGAGTTCCTCGCGCAGCTCGCGGAAGTTGTAGATCTCCCCGTTGAACACAATCCAGTGCTGCCCCGTGTCGTCAGACATCGGCTGGCGCCCAGCCGGCGACAGATCGAGGATCGCCAGCCGCCGGTGGCCGAGACCGACGCGACCGTCGGCCGACCACCAAGTCCCGGCGTCGTCGGGACCCCGATGGGCTAGAGCGTCGCGTCCGGTGTCCAACCACTGCCGCTCTCGCTCAGGGATAGGCCAGCGCGAAGCGACGCCTACGATGCCGCACATGCCTGCTGCTCACCGAACGAGGCGAATGGCGCAACCGATCGGCTGCGGCCGCCGGAAATACGCTTCGAGGTTGTACACCTTCGCGGGATCCGCCTGGAGGGCGTGCACCAGCGCGCGGATCTCCTCGTCGGTTTTGTGGTGCTGGTACCGATGGGCGCCGTACTTGTCGAAGGTGTTGAG
>CAZTUO010000270.1:0-4725 GCA_964616355.1 uncultured Nitrospira sp. | reverse complement strand
CGCAGCGCTCGCCGGGCTGAAGCACGTCGGCGTTCATCGCGAGACACATGCTGCAGCCGGCCTCGCGCCACTCGAACCCGGCCTCCTTAAAGATCCGATCCAGGCCCTCCTCCTCCGCCTGCTTCTTCACCAAGCCGGACCCCGGGACGACCATCGCGTGCACGCCGGGCGCTACCTTCCGACCCTGAAGATACCGGGCGGCCAGCCGCAGGTCCTCGATGCGGGAGTTCGTGCAGGAGCCGATGAAGACCTTGTCAATCTGGATCTCGGTGATCGGGGTGTTCGGGGTCAGCCCCATGTACTCGAGCGCGCGCTCCGCCGCGCGGCGCGATCTCTCGTCCGGGAGCGCCCGCGGGTCCGGGACCCGGCCGGTCACGCCCGTGACCATGCCGGGGCTCGTCCCCCAGGTCACCTGTGGCTCGATCTCAGCCGCGTTGAGGACCACGCCCGCGTCGTAGGTCGCCCCGGGATCGGTCCGCAGCGCAGTCCAGGCCTCGACGGCGCGGGTGAACAGGTCGCCCTTGGGAGCCAGGGGCCGCCCCTGCAGGTACTCGAAGGTCTTCGCGTCGGGCGCCACCAGGCCGGCCCGCGCGCCGCCCTCGATGGACATGTTGCAGAGCGTCATCCGCCCTTCCATGCTCAGCGCCCGGATGGCCGACCCGGTGTACTCGATCACGTAGCCGGTCCCGCCCGCCGTACCGATCTTCCCGATGATCGCGAGGATGACGTCCTTCGCCGTGCAGTGCGGTGGCAACGCCCCCTCGACCCGGATCTCCATCGTCTTGGGCCGCGTCTGGAGCAGGCACTGCGTCGCCAGCACGTGCTCGACCTCGCTCGTGCCGATGCCGAAGGCCAGCGCGCCGAAGGCTCCGTGCGTGGAGGTGTGCGAGTCGCCGCAGACGATCGTCATGCCCGGCAGCGTGAACCCCTGCTCCGGCCCGATCACGTGGACGATCCCTTGTCGCACGTCGTTCATGCCGAAGAAGGGAATGCCGAACTCCTGGCAGTTCTCCTCCAGCGCCGCGACCTGCCTCGCACTGACCGGGTCCCCGATGCCGAACCGCCGGTCCGTGGTCGGGACGTTGTGGTCCGGCACGGCGAGCGTCGCCTGGGGACGCCGCACGCGCCGGCCCGCGAGCCGCAATCCCTCGAACGCCTGGGGCGAGGTCACCTCGTGGATGAGGTGCCGGTCAATGTAGAGGAGCACGGTGCCGTCCGGTTCTTCGCGGACGACATGCGCCTCCCAGATCTTGTCGAACAGCGTCTTGGCGGCCATGCCCGTGACTTTTCCTGGATGGCGCAGGGCTCTGCCGATCGGAGTGAGGCGGCATTATACCAGTGTGCCGCGCCACTCTGCACCTGGTCGGAAGCCCGCGGTGGGCCCATGGCGCGGATGGCGCCGACCGTATGCGTATGATGGATGTATGATGGCGGGCAAGAGGGGGGCATGAGGGAGCACTCATCGAGGCTCGTTCAGGCCGAGCTGGCGGCCCTGGCCGTCCGGTGGCGGGCGGCGACGCCGCTCACCCGCCGGCAGCTCCTCGCCGGCTTCCTGAGCGCAGCCGGCACGCTCGTCGCCACGACGGCGGTCGGCCGGACGGTCCAGGACGCCTGCCTCCTCACCCCGCCGCAGACGGAAGGGCCCTTCCACCCCGTCTGCGACCAGCCGGAGAAGGACAATGATTTGACCCGGCTCAAAGGCGCCTCAGGCCGCGCGGCGGGGCAGGTCCTTTACATCAGCGGCCAGGTCCGGGACCGTGCCTGTCGCCCGGTCGCGGGCGCCCTGGTCGAGATCTGGCAGGCCAACGCCTACGGCCGCTACAACCATCCCGACGACGACAATACGCGCGCGCACCCCTCGATCCGAATTTCCAGTACTGGGGGTTCGACACGACCGACCGGGAGGGGCGCTACCGGTTCAAAACCGTGCAGCCCGCCCCCTATCCCGCTGGCTTCTTCTGGACCCGCCCCTCCCACATCCACTTCAAGGTGCACCGGCGCGGGTTCCCCGACCTGACGACTCAGATGTATTTCTCTGGCGACCCCTACCTCGCGAAGGACCGCATCTTCCAGGCCATCCCGCCCGCGCAGCGGCCGCGCGTCGTCGTCACGCTGGAGCCGTCCGGCCCCGGCGACGAGCCGGACGCGCGCCGGTGCCAGTTCGACCTCACGGTGCCGTGAGCCGACGCCGCGCCTCAGCCATGACCGGGAGGCTTGGGCCGGTCAGTCGGTCGCGGCCTGGCTGAAGACGTCGGTTCGGAAGTGAAAGGACCGGAATGCGCGCGACGCGGGCAGCTCGGCATCCGCCAAGCCGCCCGCGTGCCCCGGGCCCAGAGGGGGCTACTCTGTGCAGGCCCGGAGCAGCTTCCCGCCGGCCGCGACAGCGCGTCGGGCATCGCGCTGTTCCCTTACGACAGCCGCCCAGCCCGCACAAGTGCGATATTACGGGTGCTTCCAATAGGCTGACGAAAAGCGACCCGGCCCATGTGGTCGGGTCAGATATCCCTGTCCGGCATGTCCGTCGCTTCCCCGACAGCAACGTCGTGTCCGACCGCTGCGGTTGAACGCGCCGGGCCGCCCGTGCTAAGGATGGAGGCCATGCCTCCGGCGCGGACGCTTGAACTCCTTGCCCTCGACAAGACATCTGCCCGTCTGCCGGCCCCGTTCTCCTCGCGCGTGCGGCCGACGCTCCTGTCGGATCCCCTTCTCGTCAGCTTCAACCCGGATGCGGCGGCGCTGGGCGCTCTCTTGGCGACTCGGCAGGCCTTCGACAGCCGGACCGTCGGCTTCCGGTTCCGGCTGCAGGCGGAAGGCTGCGCGGAGGCGGAGCGGGCGGCCAATGCCCGTGGGGGGAAAGGGTCGAGGCAGGGGAGGCCCCATTGAGGTGACCCGATGCGACAAACCCGAACCCTGTGGCCGATCCTGGTGCTTCCCCTCGTGACCCTGCCTGTCACCGGCTGCGCCCTGCTGCTCGTCGGCGCGGCAGGAGGCACGGCGGGCGTTGTATACGTGAACGGCCAGTTGAAGGAGGAACTGGACGTGACGGTCCCGGCGCTGCACCAGGCGGCGGTGGCCGGGCTCAAGGACCTCAACCTGCCCGTGACCGAAGAGAAGGGCGACAAGCTCACGGCCAGCGTGAAGTCCGAACTGGCGAGCGACACCCAGGTCTGGATTTCCATCGAGTCGCTGACCGACTCCCGGTCGAAGATCACCATCCGGATCGGGGTCATGGGGGACGAGGCCAAGTCGCGGCAGATCTTGGAGGCGACGAAGCGGCACCTGTAGTCGAAGAAGCCGTGCGCACGTCCTCTCGCCCATACTTGCCACGGCGGAGCTGGGTCGGCGGCCGCAGCGGCTTGATTGTGCTCGCCCTCCTGGTCAGCCTCGCCCTGGACGCACGCCAGCCTGGTGGCCTGGGCGCGGCGGCGGAGCCGGCCGGCCGGCGGACGTTGATCCGGCACGCCGCGCTCGTCGTCACGATGGATCCGAGGCTGGGGCAGGGGTCCCTGGGAACGCTGGCGGACGCCGATGTCCTAATCGCCGACGATACAATCGTTGCCGTGGGTCCGGGCCTTTCCGCCGCCGCCGCCACCACAGTCATCGAGGCGACGGGCAAGATCGTGCTGCCCGGCTTCGTGGACCTCCACAACCACCTCGTCCAGTCCGTCATGCGGGGCGGCTGACCGGACCAGGACCTGCAAGCCTGGCTGCACGAATGTACCTGGCCCGTCTATCAGGCCCTCACGCCGGCGGATGTCTATGCCGCGGTCCGGCTCAGCACGCTCGATCTCATCGGAACCGGCGTCACCACGGTCGTGGATTGGGCCGGCGGGATCACGCTGGAGGCCTCGCGCCAGAACCTCCGCGCGCTCACCGAGTCGGGGCTGCGCTTCGTCTATGTTCCCACGCCCCGAGCCGCGGAGCTGGACGCCCTCAAGCGGCTCTATGACGAGCTGATCACGCCCAACCCGCTCGCGACGCTCCAGCTCGCCGGCGCGACCGGCATGGAGCACCTGACGCCGCTCAAGGAAGCGGCCCGGCTCGCCCGCGAATGGGGGGTCAAGCTGAACGTGCACCTCCTGGAGACCGTCGCACAACGGGAACGCCAGCCCGTGCGGTCGCTGGAGGAATCGGGCGCCCTGGCCCTCCGCGGGAACCTGCTCGCCAACCATGCGATCCACTTTACCGACGAGGAGATCGCGCTGCTGGCCAAGCACGACGTGCGGATCGCCCATAACCCGCTCAGCAACCTGCGGCTGGGCTCGGGGATCATCCCCCTGCCCGAATTGCACGCGGCCGGGCTCAAGCTTGGGCTGGGCCTGGACGGCGCGACGAACGACACGAGCGACATATTCAACGCCATGCGCGCGGCGACGGGGCTCCAACGCGCCAGGGCCTTGCGCCCGGGAATCTACCCGGGTGTGGCGGAGGTGCTCCGCATGGCGACGCTCGGGGGCGCCGAGGCGCTCGACCTCGCGGATCGGATCGGTTCGCTCACGCCCGGCAAGCAGGCCGATCTCATCATCGTGGACCCGAGCGGGGTGAACTTCGCGCCGCGGTTCGATTGGATCGGCCAGCTCGTGTTCAACGCCCAGCCGGTGAACGTCGAGTACGTCTTCGTCCACGGCCGGGTGCTCAAGGCCAAGGGACAGTTCGTCGGGGTCGCGGCGGCGGAGGTCGTCGCGGCGGCGGAACGGGCGGCGGCGCGCCTGCGCGAGGCCGTCC
>CAZTUO010000269.1:2124-4735 GCA_964616355.1 uncultured Nitrospira sp. | reverse complement strand
AACGCATCGAGCGATTCCGAATCTGAGGGTTTTCACGCCCGATTTGGGTTCAATCTCACCCATCCTCCGGCGGCCGTTGCGTGCTTCCGGGTAGGCGTCGCAGATGATGTTGTAGGCGCGCTCGTACTGCGCCTGCTGCCACTCAGTCACCCGGCGCAGCCGCTCCTCGCTGTAGGCCGGCAGGTCCTCCAGCGCCTTCGGCAGTTCCTCAGTGCCGACCCGGCCCCACTTCCGGAACTGCGTCAGGTCCGGCCACCCCATGAACGGGAACCGCTCGAAGGTGATCGTGCTGTGCTCGGCGCCGTGGCCGTCGGGCTCCCACGCGGTGTACACCACCACGTCGGTGCCGATGATGCGGTGCTTGGTCACCACGTAGGGCGTGCCCATGATCCGCCGCGCCCTGCCATACTCCTCAATCTCCACCTGCGGGGTCACGGCCGTCACTTCGTTCACCTCCTCCTTCCTACTACTACCACTGCCTCTTATCTACCACGCACATGCGAATCTGTCAAGAGGCAGTTTGGCTAAAATCCAGTCGCGGCGCGGGTTTCCGCTCACGACGAGTTCACTTGGGGTCTTGACAGATTCGAGTCTCAGTGGTAGACATTAGATGGTGGTAGTAGTAAGGGTAGGAGGGTCAATGATGGGCGTGACGCTGCTGGAGAAGTGGACGGTGCGAGCCGGAGACCGGTACGTGGGTGACCGCGGCGGCGAGTTTCGGGTTATCGCAGTACGAGGAGAATGGGGCCTGGCCGAATCCGACCGGTACGGTGCCCGCGCGTGGGTACGGGTCACCGGCCGGACGCTACGGTGGAACCCCCAACTGAAGGCTTACGGGGTCCGCGCTGGGCTGTGGGAGGCAGTAGATGTGGGGCTGCCCGCGCGTGACGACGATGAACTGGCGGCCACCCTGGCCACGGGTGAGCGGCTGGGGACCGGGTGGATCATCTGGTAGGGGAGGGATCACGATGGACACCCGCTTCCCGAGTGACCTCAGAAGCGGCCTCGCCGGCTTGCGTCCGTGGCGCGTGCACTACATGCTGCGGCGCCGGCGCGCCAGTTACGCCTGCCGGGAGAAGGCGGTGCGGCTGGCGCAGC
Source organism: uncultured Nitrospira sp. (assembly GCA_964616355.1). Taxonomy (GTDB): domain Bacteria; phylum Nitrospirota; class Nitrospiria; order Nitrospirales; family Nitrospiraceae; genus CAZTUO01. The sequence goes on along the minus strand of CAZTUO010000269.1, from coordinate 3,637 downwards.
AGGAGGCGCGCAGGCTCGGCCTGTGGGTGACCGTCTACAACACTGCGACCGGGGAAATGCTGCAGGTCTACCCGGATGGGAGGGTGCTCTGATGCCGAGGAACCCGTTTGCCGACGCCAGGCAGGCTGAGAGCGCGTGGGATGCGGCAAAGGGCCTGGAGCAGTTCGCGACCCAGGTGACCGGCAGGCCGTCTCCGGATCAGGAGGCGGCGTACTGCGAGTACGGCCCCTATGGGGAGGTAGAGGTTTTCTGCCTGAAAGACGGCGGAGCCGTGACGTGTTACACCCCCACCATGCGATATCTCCGGTGGCGGAGCCGGGGACTGGCCTTCCGATACGCCCGGGCCATGGGCGCGAGGGCGGGAACGCTGGCCCGGCTGCTGGGAGAGTGAGGTCATGAGCCGGTACGGGCACCGCGGTATCACGCCCGCCCCCAAGCACGGCGTCGGCGTCTGCCCGGTCTGCGGCTGGACGCAGGCGCTGACCAAGGACGGCCGGCTGCACCGGCACAAGGACTACCGGAGTGTGCGCCGTCCGCATGCGCCGGCGCCCTGGTGCGGAGGCGCGGGCCAGAAGCCGGTCCCCGTCATCCACGCTTATACCGACGAGCAGGCCCTGATGGACGGCCTGCTGGTGGACACCACAGGGCTGCCCATCAAGGCGATCCACGGCTACCCCGTGAACCGGGTCACCCGGGCCGTCTGGGAAGCCTACGTCGAACGCCTGGGGACAAGCCGGGTCACGGGGCCTGTGATCAACGTGACCGTGCTCATCGACGCCCTGAACGCGGCCATCGGGGACGGTTACACCGGCCCGGGGGACCTGCTGGCCGGGACCGCGCCGGACGGCCGGCCCGTCTGGTTCGAACTGAACGACGTCGGCGGCTACACGGCCATGTTCCCCGGGGACCGCTGAGGGAGGGAGCCGGAGATGACGCTTCGGGAGCGCCTGCCACACCGACCACAGGACCACCTGCGCGGGACCGGCCGCCAGGGGGTTGCGGCTGTGTTCGCAGCGCAGGCGGACATCGCGCAATGCCCGGAATGCCGCCGGGTGCGCGAGGAGGATGAGCGGCTGTGGTGCATCGTGTATGGCACCGGGCCGCTGAGCCGGGAGGACGTGCGGGCCCTGCGTCGCCTACTATGGGGAGGGAGGACGTGCTGATGGATGAGCGGGGCTACACCGTCCTCGGCGGCGCGTTGGTGCGGCGCGGTCCTGACGCGTGGGCGTGGGCTGACACCGGCGAGGCAGAGCCGCGGGTCAAAGACCTGCGGGTGAGTGACCTGGCCCCGAACTACCGGGTCATCACTCGTGGCGGCCAGCGCTGGGTCGAGGTACCCCGCGACTGGCACCGCGACGTGACCGATCCCGACGTTGAGGAGTCAATGCGGCGGCTGGTCGCACGCCGGCCGGTTGTGGACATTTATGCGGAGGGCGTCGCCGAGGCCCTGGACTACCACAGAGTCACCTCCCCCGGGTACTTGGTCCCGCTTGAGGAATGGGACAAGGAGATG
>CAZTUO010000269.1:0-2112 GCA_964616355.1 uncultured Nitrospira sp. | reverse complement strand
AACAGAGTCGTCGGCGCGACGTGGCGGAAGGAGGATGAGCCCGCGCTGCTCGCGCGGGCGCGCCGGGATTGACTTCCGTGGGAGAGAGCGGCTATAGTAGTAGCAGCAAACATGCCGTGAGGCGCTGAGTTCCGCCCACAGAGCCGGCCCAGGGTGGGCGGCTCCTGATGCTCCCCCAGGCCATTCATGGGGCCGGCCGGCTCTGATTGAGCAGAAAGGACCGCACGCCCATGTCTGAGACGGAGGTTCTGGACCGGCCCATGGACACCAAGGACACCCCCATCAACCCGCTGCGCGCATGGCGGCTGAAGAACAAAATCGGCGTCGCCACTGCCGCCGCGCGCATCGGCGTCAGCGGCAGCATCCTCAAGGAGTGGGAGGCCGGGAGCGTGACTCCGCGCCCGGAGCGGTTCGAGCGAATCGCCCTGCTCATGGGCGTGGACGTAGAGTACCTCCGGCGTGCCTGGGACCGGTGGCAGCGGCAGGTGCAGATCAAAGTATGAAGTGTGGGGGAGGGTTCGACGCGGCGAACGCCGAGGTTTGGGCCTTTCGAGGATCATGCGCGGCACGTTGAGTTTTGGTTTTGGTCCTACCTACTGAGGACACGAACGGCGCAGGCTCATCGCAAATGAGAGATCTTCGGGAGTGCATAGTCGCACTTCAAGCACAACTTGAGCGACACCGCCGCTCGGGGCTAAAGGAGTACCCCACGAGGACTATCTTCATAGATCCTTTGCTGGAGGCCCTTGGATGGGATGTGCGCGATCCGGATGATGTGGAGCTTGAGTATCCCACCATCGACGGGAAATCCGTCGACTACGCGCTCAAAATCAACCGGAAGCCGGTACTTCTGCTGGAGGCGAAGCAACTTGACGATCCATTGGACGACGTAAAGGCCGTAACCCAAATAGTCGGGTACGCGTCAAACGATGGTATAGAGTGGTGCGTGCTCACAAACGGCGTTCGCTACAAAGTCTACCGTAGTTCTGAACGGGCTGCTGCTCCAGAGAAGCTATTGTTTGAGGTGTCGCTTGACCCCCGTGACGCCCAGGGGCTCTCTGTTGATCAGGTGGCTTCTCAACTGTCTCGGCTTTCGAAGGATTCACTGGCGCAGCGTCTTCTCGATCAACTCGGAGAAGAGATCTTCACCACCGCCAAGGTGAGAAAAGCACTCGACCGCCTTTTCTCCGATCCCCCAGTGCCGCTGCTCCGCCTAATCAGAAAGTGTCTAGATAACGCTATCACCCCTAAGCAGATCCAGCAGGCTCTTGCTAGAATCTGGCGCGGAGAGCAGGTCCAGTTAGCTGCCAGTGCGGAGGCAATCCAAGAGGCGAAACGGAGGAGCGGGTTTAGGAGAAAAGGAGCCCGCGACTACGGAGAGGCGCACCATACACAAGGGAAGCCGCAGGAAGTGGTAGAGCTATACCGAGCCCTGGACAGGTTCTGTCAAGACCTCGCTCCTGGGCAGATCACTCGAAGGCATCTTGCCAAGTACGTCAGTTGGTCAAGAGGTAGAGGGATTTTCTGTTGCGCCCACTTGCAGCAAAGCGGATTGCGAGTATGGGTGAAGCTTGATCCCAAGACAATCCCCGCATCCGTCAAATACGCCAGGGATGTGTCGAAGGTGGGACACTGGGGCGTCGGAGACGTTGAACTTGCCATTGATAGCATTGAACGCCTTCGTGATGCCCAACAGTTCGTCCGCGCCTCCTTTGAAGCAACACGCGGGGAATGATTCGAGCGTGATTCGCATCTAATGTATCTCGCGGAATACAGTGACAACTAGATCAGGAAGGAAGACCGACTTCAGGTAGGTCGGCATAGGCCGCTTCCAGAGACCGCCCGTCCTGCGAGAATTTCACCTCGACCACAGCCCTCGCCTCTGTTTCCGCGCCTCTCGCTGGCACGCCAGGAAGAGGTCCGCGTACCGCACGTTCGGCGGCATCGTCAGGACCTGCGCGTAGCCCTCGCGGAGAATCACCATGTTGAACAGGACGCCGTCGCCGAACCACACGTACGCCAGCAGCCGCCCGTAGGCATCCCGCGTCTGCACGTCGAGTTCAACCCAAATCGGGCGTGAAAACCCTCAGATTCGGAATCGCTCGATGCGTT
>CAZTUO010000268.1:0-4749 GCA_964616355.1 uncultured Nitrospira sp. | reverse complement strand
TTCTTGCCACCCGTCGGGTCTACGAAAATTTGACGAGCTGGGATTTCCGATTTCCGCAGGAAGTCCCGAACGGCGCGGTAGACGTCTGCTTCTCCCGGATCCCGCACGCGGACAGTCTCAATCGTGTCCCGCGGAATGCCCGTAACGCGGGCTATCAGCGAAACGACCCTCTCTCCGTCAATCGATCGGCTCAGGGACTCCTCGGTGCCGATCACCAGCATGCGCTCTGGTCGGCACCAAGCCGCCATCAGGGCGACCGGCTGCCACGACAGGCCGAGAACGCTGATCAGAGCGCGGGGTTGGGGCATGCCATCCGGCGCGCCATGGAGGGGCAAGCGAGCAAACAGCTGGGCGAACGGTGCGGCGAATTCTCGCACGTACAGCTCGTCCTGTGTGTCGCGCGCGAGCTTCCGCCAGTGCTCCTGCAAGGCCCTGAGTTCCGCACTCAGTTCCGCTAGCTTGGGTTGGCTCATCGCTTCTTTCGCTTCCGCAGAGGCGAGTCCTGCGTCCGTGCGGGAAACCGAAAAGCGACTTCTCGAGAGCTCACCGAAGCGACGACGAGTTCTACGAGCTCCCCCGGTTGTGCGTCCGCAGGAACGTCGCCGCTGTTCTGGATGTGCCCCGATAAGCCCGACGGTTCGTGACGCGCCTTCCAGCCTCCCTTTCTGGTACGCTCCTCGAGTAGGACCGCTTGGACGAGCTGTCCGGGCTTCAGGACAGATGGAACACCTTTCTCTTGTTCGGCTTCCCGCTGAGACGTGGAACGATCTTCCGGAGGGACGAGGCGCCCATAACCTGCGCTTGTCTTGGCCCCCACGCCCCACTCCGAAAGCGCGTCGCGAAGCATTCCTTCTGCCAGCTGCGCCCAGTCCGGCGGACCCGACAGGGCGAAGAGCATCCGGGCCCCTGGCCGTACCGTTAGAAACGCCACAGGATTAGGCCTGTCGTAATCATTCGGCCAGCTTGCCCCGGCGGAATTGTAGTATGACTTCTGGTGAACCGTCACTACATCCACCGCGTACGGCTTGTCCTCTGGTGCGCTCTCTGGCACATACAGCGCATCGTGAAAGGTCACGACCCCCTTAGAGGCCCCCGCCTTTAAACCGCGGTCGCGCATCACCGCGTCGAGCTCTGCGTCAGGTGATCCGAAGAGGATGCGATAGAACTCGCCTGGGCCGCGGGCGATACGCCGACCCTTCCACGTCACACCCTGGTATCTGGCCCTCTCCCGCTGCTCTTCGTCAGGTTGCTCCCAGGGGGCGAGGTCTGGATCGTCAGGCCCGTAAACAGCGTCTACGTAATGCGCCATCAGCCCCTTCAGTGCCGATCCAGGAATCACGGGAACTCCCCAAGTGTGGTGGATCGTCAATCCCACATCAGTTGCGCTCGCGTTCCCGTGGCCGACGAGTAGGCGCGTCCCCAGGGTGAGTTCAAATAGGCGATCGCCCGGTGGCTTGAAGCTGTGCTTCCATCGATTAAAAGCGTGCACGTAGTCAGGCGAGACACGGAGACGGGCAAGTTTGGCAAGCCAACCCGGTCGCTGGGAATCCGGAACCCTGCCGTCGGTCAGGCCGACCGGTGCCCACGCGTCATATGCGAGCGCCAGGTGATCCGGCACTCCGAGGTGATCGAGCGCAGCCCGCACGTTCAATCTTCCTCGAACGTGGCCTGCACAGCGCGCTTGAGCCACGTCGCGATCTGAAGCATCTCGCGTGTCGCCATCATGTAGGCGTCCGCGTCGAGTTCGCGCACACGCCTCGGCAGGTCCTGCGCCGGGATACCTCCTAGACCGGGGATATCCGCGCCAGCGAGGTGAGCAAGGAGAAGGTTGCCACGCTCCCCGAGCCGCTGAACCGCAGCCAGGGCCGCGCACAGCCCGCTCCGCAAGATGTTCGCGCCCAGGTCGTTCACCTCAATCTTGTAGTCCTTCTGCCTGTCCTTTGGCACCTGGCTGACAGCCTCGTAGGCGTGCAATGCCCGGCGCTGGTCGCGGAAGAGCACAGCCCCGCCCAGGGTGGCCTCCGGGCCCGCAGTATCGGTGACGTTACCTCGCGACATGGCCCGACCCTCCCGTGTACATGGGCACCACCCGACACCGCCCGCGTCCTGTGGTCGCCTTGCCTCCGAACTGCAAAATCTCCTCCCGGGGTAGGGCGAACTCGAGGACCTGTTCAGGATCCATCGGCACGTCCTTTCGCCGGCTCCGATCGGCAGCGAGTAGGCCGATCAAGAGGGTCTCGGGCGGGAGCGATTCCTCGAGCCACAGAGCGCCACTGGCGACCGTTCGCGTGCTCGCATCAAGCCGGACTCGCGCATCGACCTGGGTGGCCGTCTCCCAGAGAAAGGCCATCGTGTCGTCGTCCACGACCGCGAAACGCCTGGTGAAAACATCCTCTCCCGGAGAAGCATAGGGCGCCAAGAGCTTCGCCCACTCCGCGACCTCGGCCGACGGTTGCGCCGGGAGGTCGAGATCCTCGAGGTACAAGCGCCCATCGTGGAGACAAGCGCTCTTTTCAGTAAGGCGCGCGCCTCGGCCTGAGAGCGGAGGCACGCTGAGAGCGAATCCCATTTCGCCCAGGTCGCGCTTTGCGAGCACGAGCAACAAGGGCGAGGTCGCCCAGGCAAACGTGCCTCTGAAACTGCGCACCGGGAGAGCGAGCAACCGGGCGTCACTCACTACGAGCGCCCCGGCGTGCGCGCCGGGATCGTCCGAAGGGCCGAAGACAGCCTCGATCCTCCCACGGTCGGCGCCTGCTCGCGCATCACGCAATACACCCTTTATCGACGACCCTGGAACGAAAGGGATACCGGTCGCCTTCATGCGCGCGGTGGGAAGATCGATCACGTCAGCGGAATGGCCGGTGCCGGCGTGTAGCGGCGAGAGGGCATGCAGCAAAAACGGTCTTGTCTTCATCGGTTTCCTCCTCGCGGACTCCACGCTCCGGGGACGACGCGCCCGAAACCTTCCTCCCGCCGATCGCCGATGGCCGCAAGCCACAGCGACCGCGCTTCGGCCTCACCAAAAGGCCTGTCGTCGGCGCGTTGGAAGAAGTAGACGCTGCCCGCCGGTACCATGCGAAAGGTGGGCTTCGGTGCGCCCCTGCCGCTGTTCGCGGCCATGTCCCACCCGGAGACGTGGACCGGTCGAGAGACAAATGCCGCTCGAAGAACGACCTCGCCACTAACGCCGGTAAGTCGACCCCGGTACGTTCGCTCCCGCCGTTCTAAGCCGTCGGGCAGCCACCCGTTTTGAAAGCAGGCTGGCGTCACGACGACGAGGCGGAGGCCGGCGGTGCCTGACCGGAACGCTCCCATCACCACTGGCGAAGGATCGAACACCTCGCTCGGAATGTCCTCGATCTTCGCCAACCGCGAATCCGAGCCGAGCGTTACGAACTCGGGATCGAGGCGCTCGGGCACATCAGCCTCCACCCCGATCGCCCACTCCGCTTCAGTCTCGAGGGTTTCCAGCACGTCATGCGAGAAAAGGGCGCCCTCCTCAGCGGTCAGGTCCGCGTCGCGAATGCCGACGTGAGTCTGCATCCTGCGTGACAGCGCCAGATGGCCGAGCTGGCCCCCCGCTTGCACTGAGCGTCCTGCTAGCCAGGTGCAGAACTCCGCATCGCTCCACCAGCGCGGCCCAGCTAGGGGTTTTTTCAAACCTTCCACTCGTGGCCACCAGAGCGACTCCCGCGCCTCGTCGTCATCGCGGCCGAGGGTGGGTATGTCGGGGGGAACGGGATCCAACCGATGCACCTGAGTTTCTTCCTCCAACCAGATAGCGTCAGCCGGCACCGGCCACACGCGGTGCTCGGTCGTCCAGCCCGCGCCGGGCCGTCTCCTGAGCGCCACGGTCCTCCCGAGACGCATTGACGCCGTGCGCGCCCGCCACTCATCGGCGTTGAACGGGCTGCCTCTCGCTCGCTCCTCTTCGCGTCCCCAGGCGGTGCGCACCGCCCCCAGCACCGTGGACGGCCAAGGCCACTCGAGGCCATGCGCGCGTCCCGATGCGCTCGTGTGCCACCCCCGGCCGTCCTTGCAGAAGAGACCGTCACGGGGCACGAGAGCGAAATGCCTCGTCACGGTCATGGTGCTACCTCCGCGGCCTGACCCCGAGGTTTGGGGACCGCCCGGGCGAAGGTGCTGGCGATCAGCATTCGGTCCACCCATGCCGACACTCTCTCGTGCAGTTCGACGTACCGAGCGCCATCGTCGAGCGCAAGGCCCACCTCCTCTGGCTCTACCCCTTCCCCGGCGACACGTGACAGAGAGCGCCGGACCTCCAGTGCGAGCAGGCGAGCCCACGCCGATCCGGGGCCCGCAGCCTCCGGCTTCGGTAACCGCCGCAAGGTGCTGGCGATCTCGTACACCTTGCGCGAGGAAAGACGCGTCCCCAGCATCGCGCCGTCCTGCTGAATTCGCGCGCCCGGATCAGAATCCCACCGCTGTGACCACATGCGCCTGCCACCCGAGCGCTTGTCCACGATCACCGCAAGGGAGTTGCGTTCCCGTTTCGCGAGCCTCTCCGCTTCACGTCCCAACGCCAGCAAATCCCCCATGCTCTCCAGCACGTGGCCCACGCCCAGGCCGATGGACAGCGTCGGCCGCTCATGTGTCGGAAGATCAGCGCAGGCAGACGCCACGACAGCGGCGAAGCGTTGATGCAGCTCGTCGGCACAGGCCAGGGCCTCCGGTAGTGGCAAGAAGGCCAGCGCGTCGTCCCCGCCCGAGTAAATCAGGATTCCGCGA
>CAZTUO010000267.1:0-4755 GCA_964616355.1 uncultured Nitrospira sp. | reverse complement strand
GATTGAGCGACTCGAACCGTGACACTGTCATTTTTCACGCCGGATTCAGGTTTAAGATTCTAACAGATTAAATAAGGGTGCAATTCCTGTGATTTTCCCCAAAGTTTAGCATGATGGGCCTGTTCCGCGTCTCAGAAGGGCTCATCCGGGTTGGCGGCCAGCCATTCCGTGAGGCCGGACAGGGGAAACGACAGGACTTTCTGGAGCTTGGCACAATTGAGCGAGGTGTCCTGGGGACGCGGCACGCCTCGGTAGTCGCGCTGCAAGCCGGCCGTGATCTTGGGGTGGAGCCCCGGCCAGCGGGCGGCGACGCGCTGCCCGGCCTGCCAGCGGGAGAGCCGCTCGGAGCCGGCGAGGTGGTAGAGGCCGGGGGAGGCTTTGGCCACAAGCTCCCAGACGGCGCGGGCGAGTACGGGAGCGGGCGTCGGCGTGCGGTACTCATCGGTAAAGAGCGTGACAGCTTGGCCGGCGGCCCACGCCCGGCGGAGCGCTTCGTTGAAGCCGCGGTCGCCGGTTGGGGAGATCCCGCCGACGAGAGCCGGACGGATCACCGTGTGACGCGGGTTCCCGAGCACGATCCGCTCGGCGGCGACCTTGGTCTCGGCATAGACGTTCAGAGGATTCACCGCATCGGCTTCGCCGTACCAGCCCTTCCGGCCGTCGAAGACCAGGTCACTCGAAAAGAACACAAAGGGGATGTCCCGGGCCAGTTCCGCGAGCACCTCCGTCACCTCGACGTTAAGCCGGCGCGCGAGCGCCGGCTGCTGTTGGCAGTCCGGCGTGCGGCTGAGCGCCGCGCAGTGGATGATCAGGGACGGCCGGAGCGTGGCAACTGCCTGGCGGACGGCGTCAAAGTCGGTCAGGTCGAGGTCGGCGCGCGTCAGCCCCCGTACCCGCCAGCCTGGCGCCCACCGGGGTGCGGCTGCCACGAGCGCGCTGCCGATCAGCCCACCGGCGCCCGTGACGATCGCGGAGGGGCGTCCGTCCTGTTGGTGGGCTTCGCTGCTCGCCATACGAGTCCCCCTGGGGCGGCGGGTGGCGCTCACCGCCGGCGCGCCAACCCGAGCTCCAGAATCCTCTGGAGGAGTGCCGGATAGGTAAAGCCGGCGGCCTTCGCCGCCGAGGCGAATTCCTCCCGCTCGGCGATTTCCGGGTTCGGGTTGGCCTCCAGGAAATACAGCCGGCCGTCCGGGCTGAGCCGGTAGTCAATGCGGGCGTAGCCGTCCAGCTCCAGGACGCGCGCGATGCGCCGCGTCGTGTTGTTGATGAAGGCTACCTGGCTGGGTGTGAGACCGTCTGCGGGCTGCTGGAAGATGCCGTGCTTCGCCTGGTAGTCGGGGCTGTGCTTTACGCGCGCCGTGGCGATCGGGGCGCTGCCGGGCGGCAGCTTCTCGAACACCAGCTCCCAGACGGGCAGGACCTGGAGGCGGTGGTTGCCGATCACGCCGACGTACAGCTCGCGGCCCTCGATGAATTGCTCGACGATCGCGTCGGTGCCGATGCTCTCATGGACGAACGCGACCCGCTCGGCCAGCTTCTCGTCGTTGTCCACGACCGACGCCTGGGCGATGCCGAGCGAGGCCTCCTCGCTCCGGCTCTTGACGATGAGAGGAAACTCCAGCCCCTTGGGGCGGCGGACCTTCCTGCCCTTGTGGAAGACCGTGAAGGCCGGCACCCGGGTCCGGTGATAGACGACGAGCTTCTTGGAAAGCGCCTTGTCCCGGGCCAGGACGAGCCCGCGGGGATTACAGCCGGTGTACCGGATGTGCAGCAGCTCCAGGTAGCTCACGACGTGCTGATCGAACTCGGCCAAGCCGTCGAACTCTTCCAGGAGGTTGAACACGATGTGAGGCTTCCAGTCCGTGATCGCGATCCGGATCGGCGTCAGCTCGTCCCGGACGCCGAGCGGCAACACGTCGTGGCCGAGTTTCCGCAGGCCGGTGACCACGTCGTATTCGGTCTTCCAGGTGAAGATTTCCTTTTCCGTGTAGCCGTCCAGGCTCGCCGGCGGCATCAGGTCGGGGTGCAGGAGGACGAGGACGCGCAGCGACTTCATAGGGCGAACCACGTCCGGCGGTTGTAGAGCGACTGCATGGTCCTCACCGTGAGGAGGACGGCAAAGTCCATGCGGACCTGGCGCTCGGCGCCGACCACGCGCAGCTTCATCTCCCGGCACCGGGCGAGCATCTCGTTCAGGACCTGGTCCAGGGTGAACTGATATTCCCCGGTCCAGCGGGCCACGAGGCGCCGGATCTCGGCGCGGTTGCGCCGGAGGAACGTGGAGGCCAGCTCCCGGTTGCGGTGTCGGGGGTCCCGGGAGAAGAGCCGCGCCAGGTCGCGGTCATAGGTGTCCGGCGAGCCAGTCTGGTAGCGGGCCCGTTTCTCCGCGTAGTACTCGCGCAGGGTCATCGTGAGCTTGTGGAGTGGATCCACCTGCATGCGCGTCCGCACGACCGGCCTGGCCCGCCTGATCTCCCGAATCAGTTGGTCCACGTATTCCAGCTTCTGAAGGGCCGGCCAGCCTCCGTACCGCTTCCGCCACGCCGCACGCGGCTGGAACCAGACGGCAAAGGTCTCGGCGAAGTCCTCGTCGGGGTGGCTCTGGGCGTAGTACAGGCGTAGGTGCTGGACGTAGCGCCGGCTGGCCGGGTTGGGGCGGTAGAAGTCCGGGTACCGCTGCGAGGATCGGCCGAAGAGCTGTTGCCAGCGGCGTCGGCGGTGAAGCTGATAGGCGTGCTGGATCGCGTGCCCGCATTCATGCCGGAGGATCTTCAAGCACTCCTGGCGCGCGCTGCCCTCCGCCTCGAGCATCTGGCTCCGTTCGAGCCGGATCAGGCGGGGATGGGCCAGGTAGAAGGGAATGGCGATGCCGGGCACGCCCTCCGGCGAGTACCAGTCGTGTGACAGCCAGACGTGCGGCCGGAAGCGGAGGCCGCGCCGCTCGAGCTCGGCGTACAGCTCGCGGACGCAGTCGTGCAGCCACGTGCGCTCGAGCTTGACACCCAGATCGCAGAGGCGGAGGTCCAGGAGCTTTTCCGTCGGGGTGCGAGCCCAGAGAAACCGCGTAGGAGGGCGTGGGGATGTCTTGGCTTTCGTCTTCTTCCTGGCTCGCCTCATACGGTCAGTTGGCCACGGAAAGGCTCGGGCCGTTCCTCTGCTGAGGCATGATGGCACAGTGACACAAGGCTGGCAAGCTGAGCCCCGTACTGGAGCCTCGTCAGATGCCAGGCTCGGCCTGCGCCCGCGGCTCGATCCGCTTGCGAGGGCCGGGGGAAGTGAGATAGAAGGAAGCCAGCCTCGGATAGGGAGACTCGAAGCTGGCGATGCAGATGGAGTCTGTGCAGCGATGAGCGGCAGGGGGCGGCTCCGGATCGGGGTGGCGGCCACCGCGCTGCTGGTCGGGCTGTTCCTTTCCCCGTGGCCCGCTGACCGGGCCGCCGTTCAGGCGGACGGCACTGCGGACGACGACCCGCAGTCCTTACAGCGGAAGTTGGTGCGTCTGTTGGAGTCCGGCGCGCGGGAGTCCTCCGATCCGCGCGTCCTGCTCAAACTAGCCGACCTCTACCTCGATCTCGGCGACACCGCCGACCCCGATCCCGCCCGGCGCATCGCGGCCTATGAGGAAGGGGCCCGGTTCGCGAAACGCGCGCTGGAGCGCGACGAGGCGAACGGCCTCGGACATTACCTGTACGCCGCCAACGCGGGAAGCGCCGCGGAGCTCAAGGGCGTCATGGCGTCGGCTCTCGTGGTCCGGGACCTGAAGGCTCACGTGGCCCGCGCGTTGGAGCTGAAGCCCGACTATCCCCCCGCGCTGCACATGATGGGGCGGATGCTGGAGGAGCTGCCCTGGTTCCTGGGCGGCGACGACGCGGCGGGCCTAGAGCACCTCAAGCGAGCGGTCGCCCTCGATCCCACCTACGCGCACGCGCGGCTGGACCTGGCCAAATCCTATCTCCGGCGCAACCAGGTGGAGGCGGCGCGGCGCGAGCTGCGCGCGATTGTGCAACTGCGCGGGGCGGGGGCCGGTTACGCGTGGCGGACGCGCTACCGGCCGGAGGCGGAGCGGCTCCTCGCCTCGCTCGATTCTGCCGCCCCGTGACCGTCAACCCTCGACGACGAGCGTACCCTGCATGCCGGCGTGGCCGCGGATGAGACAGCGGACGAGATAGTGCCCGGCGCAGGCCTTCGCCTCATGGAGTGCTTGCGCCTACGCGTTCAGGACGTGGACTTCGAGGCCAACCAGATCGCGGTGCGCGCTGCTGCCCCCGGCCGTCAAAGGGCCGCCGCAGGCGCATCTGAAACGGGTCCGGGCCATGCACGAGCGCGACCTGCAGGAAGGATGGGCCGCGCGTCCCTGCCGGAGGCCCTGGCCCGCAGGTACCCAAACGCCGCGGCCGACTGGCGCTGGCAATACGTGTTCCCCGCCGCACACCGGTGGGTGAATCACCAGACCGGCGAGCGGGGCCGCATCACCTCCATGCGTCCGCTGTCCAGCGTGCCGGCAAGGACGCCGTCCGCAAGGTCAGGATCGCCAAGCACGCCACCTGCCACACGTTCCGCCACTCATTTGCCACACACGTGCTTGAAGACGGCTATGACATTCGAACCATCTCAGCCAGGACTGACCAGGGGGCTTAGGCGGAACCCGATAAGATCCCCGCGGACCAGGCTCCGCCGAGCTGAACAGGCAAGGGTGGCATACTATTGAGTTTTAACTAATACAGTGACATCTTCGAATGGTAAGCGTGTTTGTGC
>CAZTUO010000266.1:0-4770 GCA_964616355.1 uncultured Nitrospira sp. | reverse complement strand
CGGCCCCGCGCTCCAGGTCCGCCTGCTGCGGGTGATCCAGGAGCAGGAGATCCGGCCGGTCGGGCGCACCGTGCCGGTCAAGGTGGATGTCCGGATCATTGCGGCGACCAACCGGAACCTGGACGCCTTGGTGAAGGACGGGCGGTTCCGGGAGGACCTCTTCTACCGTCTCAACGTCGTGCGCATCGTGCTGCCGCCACTGCGGGAGCGGCGCGAGGACATCCCGATGCTGGCGCATCATTTTCTGCAGCGGTTCACCGCCTCCGGCGCCCTGCCGATCCCGGGATTCGTCCCCGAGACCCTGGCGCTGCTGCAGCAGTACGCATGGCCAGGCAACGTCCGGGAATTGGAGAACGTCATCGAGCGGGCCGTCTCCCTGGCCCACGGGCCGCTGATCCTGCCTGAGGACCTGCCGGAGCCGATCCGGCAGGCCGCGGCGGGCGCTGCGCCCAGGGCCGGCACGGACCGGCGCGACGCGCTGCGGACGATCGACGAAGTGGTGAAAGAGCACCTGATCCGCGTGCTCCGCGAGACCGGCGGCAACAAGGTCCGCGCCGCCAAAATCCTCGGCATCGACCGGCGGACACTCTACCGGATGGCGGAGCGCTACGGGATCGAGCTGGGCGAGCCCATTGACGAAGGATGAGCGCTGTGGGGTTAGAGCAGCCCGAGCGCGTTCTTGACGAGGCGGAGCTGGTTGGCGGCGCTCTGCGCCAGGGGGGGCGGAGCTTCCTCCCAGAAGCCCCAGAGCCGGTCCTTCGCCTCATACCTGACGTGGATGCGGAGGCGGGTGCCTCCCGCCTCCGCAGGGACGATGGTACATTCCACCCAGCTCCGGCCTGTGCCCAGGCGAGAAACCAGCAGGAAGTTCCAAGGGCCGGAGATCTCCTTGCGGTAGCCGGTCTCCAGGGAGGACGCCTCGGCCTCCGAAGTGGCGGGGGTGTAGCCCCCGTCCATCAGCACGTCCAGCAGGGCCACCTTGACGCGAGCCGGGGGAACCGGCAGGACCGCCTCGATCGTATCCCCGCTGGACTGTTTCTGGGGCAAGGTGCATCCGCAAGCGAGGCCCGCACAGGCCCAGACCGCCCATCCCAGCCACCCCAGGCTATCTCGCCGCATTGAGGGCCCTCCGTCACTTTGGCGTGATCAGCAGCTTGAGCCGTCGCTCGGTCCGTCTCCCCCGCCACGCAGGATGCTTCAGATGATGCTGAAAGTCAACCAGCCCCTGCCTCGCCCTCCTCACCGGATTCAGTCGGCGGCGGAAAAGCCCGATTCCGGTGCTTCGACCAGCTCGGCCCGAATCCCCAAACCCTGTCCCGTTGATTCCCGGGCGACCGCGGGAGTATGGTGGGGGCTGTTTGTCGCACTGAGGGGGGCACGTGCGGGAGAGCGAGAAGAGTCGCGGCCGGAAGGGCGCAGGGCGCGGCTTGCTGCGGCCTCGGGCCGGCGCCGCGGCGGCGGGCGCCGTTTCGGTGGACCGGGGAGTCACGCGAAGGTTCCAGACCCGCCTCCTGAAATGGTATCGCGAGCATGGGCGCGACCTGCCTTGGAGGAAGACGTCGGATCCGTACAAGATCCTCGTCTCCGAGGTGATGCTCCAGCAGACCCAGGTCGAGCGGGTCATCCCGAAATATCACGAGTTCCTGGAGCGGTATCCGACCTTTGAGGCTCTGGCCGAGGCGGAGCCAGAGGAGGTCCAGCGGGCCTGGTACCCGCTGGGGTACAACATCCGGCCGATCCGCCTCCACAGCATCGCCTGCGAAACGGTGGCGAAGTACGGCGGAACGTTGCCGAAGGAGCCGGATGCCCTGCTCTCCTTTAAAGGGATCGGCCGGTACACCGCGGGGGCGGTCCGGTCCTTCGCCTTCCGGGAGGACGCCCCGATCCTCGACACCAACGTGATGCGGGTGCTCCATCGCATCTTCATCGGCGCGGGCGAGCCGAAAGCGCACAAGGCCCGGTTGTGGGCGCTGGCCGAGCGGTTGATTCCCAAGGGCAAGGGCTATGATTTCAACCAGGCGCTCATGGATTTCGGCGCGGTCGTCTGCACGGCGCGCGATCCCTATTGCCTCCTCTGTCCGATGCGGCAGGATTGCCGGAGCTATCCCTTCGATCGAAACCGTGACGGGTGATGCGTGAAGGGTGACAAGGGGCCGCAACCTGCATCCCGTCTCTCGGGTCCCGCGGCCCCCATTCAGGTGGCCGCGGGGCTGATCGTCCGGGACGGACGGTATCTGATCACGCTCAGGCGACGGGGCACGCACCTGGGCGGGCTGTGGGAGTTTCCGGGCGGCAAGCGGGAGCCGGGGGAGTCGCTTGAAGATTGCCTCCGGCGGGAGCTCCGGGAGGAGCTGGGGATCCAGATCACCAAGCCCGTGCCCTTCCAGGTCGTCTCCCACCGGTACCCGGACAAGTCAGTGGAGCTGCACTTCTTCCACTGCGGGATCCTGAGCGGCGATGCCCGGGCGCTGGGGTGCGAGGAGGTCCGCTGGGTGGCGCCGGAGGATCTGTCGCGATTCGAGTTTCCGCCGGCCGACCGGCCGCTGATCGCGGTGTTGCAACAGGGTGTCGGACGAACAACGAACGAATGATGGATAACGGCGTGGCGCCATGCGGTTTCCGGTTGAGGCCCGGCTCAAGGACGGGACACCGGTCCGGCTGATCCTGGCCGACCAGGCCGACGTCGAGCCGCTCCGCCGGCTTTATGACGTGATCGTTTCCGAAGGGACGTCGTATCCGCACGAGCGGCCGCCCGAGCCGGAAGAGTTTCTGGACTACTGGTTCCGCGGCAAGAGCACGGTAGCGGCATACCACGTGGACCGCGGCCGAGAGCCGGGGATGCTGGGGGCGTTCTATCTGAAGCCGAACTGGCCGGGACGCGCCCGGCAGGTCGCCAACGCGGGCTTTGTGGTCGCGCCGGCGTGGCGGAACCGGGGCTTGGGCAGGCTGCTGGGTGCGACGATGCTGGAGTATGCCAAGCAGCTTGGCTACCGGAGCGTGCTCTTCAACCTCGTCTTCGCCGAAAATGAGCCGGCCCGGCACCTCTGGGCGAAACTGGGCTTCGCGGAGGTGGGGCGCATCCCCGGCGCGGTCCGCAAGAACGACGGGACCTACCAGGACGGGATCATCATGTTCAAATCGCTGGTCCGCGAATAGCAAGCAGCACACAACCAGCGCTTGGCTGCTCGCGGTTCGCTCCTCGCTTCCCGGTTTCCTTCAATGAAAGTCGTCCTCGACATTGAGACGGTCCAGGCCCCGCGTGAGGAGTGGGCCCGGCTGATCGGGCTGGATCCCGGGCGCGAGCCCGGTGGGGCTGCGGAGCCCGTGGATTTGTTCACGCAGGCGGAGGCTGGCGAGCGCCAGCGCCTGGAAGACGAGCTGTACGAGAAGTCCGCTTTCGACGGCACGTTCAGCCGGATCGTCTGCATCGGGCTTCTCCAGTTCAGCGACGCCATGGAGCCGCAGAGGGCCGTGAGCTGGTACGGACCCAACGAGAAAGAGCTGCTCCGGCAGTTCTGGACCAGGCTGGGCCAGGAACGACCATCGCTCTACATCACCCACAACGGCCTGGGGTTCGATCTGCCCTTCATCAAGAAGCGCTCCATCATTCACCAGGTGAAGCCGACGGTGGAGATCCCGCTGGCGAAGTTCCGGACCGAGCCGGTGTACGACACGATGGCGGTCTGGAGCAACTGGGAGGGCCGAGGCTGGATCAAGCTGGACGTGCTCGCCCGCGCCCTGAACGTGGACACCAAGTCGGGCAGCGGCAGCCAGGTGGCCGAGCTATGGGCCCGCGGGCAGCGGAAGGAGATCGCCGAATATTGCCTGCGCGACACCTACGTGACCTACGCCTGCTACTGCCGGATGAATTTTAGGCTCCCCCTCCCCCGGGAGGCCGTGCTGGCGGGGCAGGAGCTGATCGAGGTGAACTAGCCGCGGATGTCGCCGGTGAAGACGCGGACGTTGTTGCTCGGCATCAGGCTGGTGGATAGCTTTTTTCCGTCGGGCGGGTATGCCTATTCCTCCGGGCTGGAGGCAGCGGTCCAGGCCGGGGCGGTCCGCGACGGCGACAGTCTGTCGCACTACGCGGTGGCCTACCTCGAAGGGGAGATCGGCCGCCGGGAGGCTGTCGCGACGGCGCTGGCCCATTCAGCCGTCCGAGCCGGCCGGCTGGCCGATGCCGTGGCGGTGGACGGGGAGCTGGACGCCCTGCTGCTCTGCCGGGAGACCCGCCTGGCCAGCCGACAAATGGGTCGCCAGGTGCTCCGCGTCGCCGGTGGCCATGCGGAGGCTGCCCGGCCCCTGCGGGACTATCTCGCCGCGGTCGAGTCCGGCCGGGCGCCCGGCCACTATGCGGTCGCGTTGGGTGCGGCGCTGGCGGTGGCAGGGTGGGAGAGGGAGCCGGCGGTTGCGGCGTTCCTCTATCAGAGTGCGGTGGGGCTGGTGTCCGCCGCGCTCAAGCTGTTGCCGGTCGGCCAGCGGGAGGGGCAGCGCCTGCTCGAACGCTGGGTACCGCTGATCGAGGACTTGGCGCGCTGCGCCGCGACCAGGCCGCGGATGGCCGCCTGGGCGCCGGTCCAGGATATTTATGCGATGCGCCACGCGTGGCTCGCCGTGCGGCTCTTTCGCTCGTGATCTATGAAACGGACTCGGGGAGGGACTCCCCGGCGAGAGACTCCTGACGGTGCGCGCCGGGTGGCGCGGGCCGGGGAACGCCCGACCCTGGGGCCGGACCTCGCGTCGGTGGGACGGGTCGGGGAGCTGTCCCTG
>CAZTUO010000265.1:0-4792 GCA_964616355.1 uncultured Nitrospira sp. | reverse complement strand
CCAGCTCGAAGTCGCCCTTGGCGAGCCCGTGGAGGTAGAGGGTCGGCAGGAGCGTACCCACCTCGCGCGTGCGGCGCGCGAAGAGCGGCCGGACCTGGCTCTCGAAGCGCTCCTCGAGGTCCCGCAGCCGCGGCCGTCGCACGGTAATCGTGCCGCTCGTCAGGCTCAAGCGGCGCGGCTTCCCGTAGCCGTTGCGGTAGCCGGGGCGGGTGTCCACCGCGGCGCGGCGCTCCGATTTCCGCCGACCGAGGAACGCCGTCACTTCCTCCTCCAGCACGGTCTGGAGGAAGGCCTGGATCCGCTCCCGCACCCACGCCTCCAGGGTCTCCCACGATGGGCTTGACTCACCCGCACACCCCGTGGTCTGCTTCGACATGGCGGTGCCTCCTTCCCCTGGGGCGTCCACCCCAGGCTGTCTCGTTTGACTTCACCGGAAGGGTACACCGCCCTCACCGTTTTTCCACACCCTCTGACATTACCTCCGGTACCGTCGGGTCGGGCAGGACCTCGATGACGTACCGGCCCGCCGCCCGGGGGTTGCGTGCGAGCAAGCGCCCCACCTGCCGCTCCAGGCGGCCTCGGTCGAGCGGCCGGCGGGCCCGGCGGATCCGCTGGCCAAGACGTGTCAGTCCCTCCTCGATCCGTCGGCAGAAGCGCGCGTGCATCGCCCGCTCCTTCTCGCGGCGTTCGATCGAGCGGACCAGCACGAAGGTCTCCTGCCCGTCGGGCCCAACACACTGCTTGGCCTCGACGCCGTCCCGCACGGTGCGCCAGTCCTGCGCCTCGGCGATCGCCCGCGCCCACTTCCGGAGCTCGCTCTTGGGGGTCCCGACCAGGGAGCGGCGGCCGCTCTCCCGGAGCCAGGCGAGGTTCTCCTCACTCGTCATCCCGCGATCCATGACCCAGATCCGCTGGGCCAGGCCGTAGCGGGCCTCCATGACCTCGACGATCTCCTCGGCCGTGGTGACATCAGTCCGGTTACCCGGGAAGAGCTCATACCCCAAGGGCATCCCCTCACGCGTGACCACCAGGGCGAGGCAGACCTGCTGGCAGTCGGGCCGGTGATCGCGGCTGTAGCCGCGCTGGGCCAGCGGGTTCCGCACGGCCTGGCCTTCGAAGTAGACGCTCGTGACGTCGTAGAGCAGGAGGTCGTACTCCAGGGCGAAGAGTTCCCCGAGGCGGGCGACCAGGTGCTGTTCCAGGGCCGGCTTATGGGGCAGGAGGCGATCCAGGGCCCGGGAGAGGCGATCGTCGTTGACCAGCGGCGCCGGCAGGGCCAGCAGGTCCTCCAGCGCGGTGCGGCGATTCCAGTCCTCGGCGATGTGCAGCTCGCTGGAGGGCTCGCAAAGCCGGGCCAGCACCAGGACGGCGGCCATCGTGGCCGAGGGCACCGCTTCGCGCCCCTCCGGCAGCAGCCGCGCCAGGAGCTCGTCCAGCCGCAGGGCGCGCCAGAGGGTCCACCCCAGCCACACATCGCCAAAGGTGCGGCCGCGCTCAAGGCGGATGCGATGCAGGCGAACGGGGATCGCGTCCGCGGGCTTGTCGGCGGGGCTGAAGAGATCCGGCTGCTCGCGCTGGCCCATGATGGCCCGCGCCAGCGCCTTCGCCCGGGCGCGCCCCTGCGCATCCAGCTCTCCGAGATGGGCCACGGTTTGCTGGATGACGCGCCGGCCGACCCGGATGGAGCGGACCAGCTGCCAGGAGGTGTGGACCTTGCCATCCTTCCGCTGCGTGGTGTGGCGCAGGTACATGCTGTCTTCTCGTATGCCCCACCGTCGACGGCGAAGTCAAGGAACTTGGTCGCCACTACACCCGCTCTTGGCCCCTCGGCCGTCGATCCCACGAGCGGTTACGCGGCAGGCCCGCGACGGAGTGCGGCGCGATGAAGCTTCAACTGCGGAAGTTGGGCTAGCCCCCGGTATTCCGCTTCCGTCCTACCCAGAAGCTTGTGCGGTTCTCGCACTCTGGAGCGGAGGGCGTATTCGTCTGCCCGGCGGCCGTGGCGGGGAGCTCGCTGGCCGTCGAGATCTTCGGGAAGCTGGTGGGTAAGGGAAATGCGCACGACGCCCGCGCGGTCGGCACGGCGCCCGGGGCGTGCTGGCGGCTGACAGCGCGGGAGCCGGCCTGGGCGGAGGTGGTGGCGGGGCCCTGGCGCTGGCTTTGCCTGTGTCGGGGGACGCCCCTGAAGGGCTCCCCGGCCGTCACTGAAGCCAGGTCAACACCACGGCCCTGAACCGGGAGAAGTCCTGGAGCTGATCGCGCAGGATGCGCACCACGATCGCGGGGTTGACGTCGGTGTACTGGTGGACGAGCACATTGCGGAATTGGCTCATGCGGGTCATGGCCTCCCGCAACCCGGCGTCCAGGAGCCCGGCTTCGGCAAGCACCTCGAAGGTCTCCGCGTAGGTCGCCGGGACTCGGAGCCCGCGGTCCGCGATGACATGATTGGCGATGTCCGCGCACGTCTCGATCGCCATCTGAAGGGTCCGCTCGACGATCCGCTGGATCTTCCAGTCCCGCCGGTACTGCTCGACCGTGATGTCCCGGTACTCCGAGACCTGGCTCACATACAGCTCCAGGTCCGCCAACTTCCGAAGGATCAGATCCCTGTCAACCACGGCCGTACCGGCGGGCCAGGAGGCGGTGCTCGAAGGCGCGGAAGTCGAAGAACTCGCGGAGCGCGAGGGACTCGAAGCGGTGGCGGCGGAAGGGATGCCGGTCGCAGATCACCCGCCGGGTCTGGAGGATCCGACCTGTCAGGGAGGTGGGCGCGGTGTTGAGGATCACCAGGTCCACCTCGTCGGTCCCCAGGTGGGACGTCACCGCGCCGATGGCGGCGAGCCGCCCCTCCACCGGGTCGACGGCGTCATCGAGATAGACGGCGACATCGATGTCGCTGAGCGGCCGCAGTCCGGTGGACGCTCGGCCGAACACGTAGGCGAAGACCACGCCCGGGCATTTCTCGAGCGTCCGGCCGAGCGTCGAGAGCCGGAGCGTGATGCCCGCGGGAAGGGGACGCTTGCGGATCATGGCGTTCCTTATCATACCCTCGACTCCGCCCGTCGCGGCAAGGAAAGGCGCGAATCGTTTCCTGCCCCCACCTGACAGGGCGGCGCCAGCCCTCTATTCTTACCGTTTCGGCATGAAGGTCCTGTTCGTCTGTCCGGCGGCCGTGGCGCGGAGCCCGATGGCGGTGGCGATCGGCCGGGAGCTGCCGTGGCCCCAGCCCGGGCGGACGGCGCAGCGGCCCGGTCGGAGGGACCCGGGCCAGCGCCCCCCGGCCCCGCGCCCGGGCGGCCTCAGCCTCGGGGTCGGCGGCGGGGCGCCTTGCGCTGGGAGGCTGGCGCCTCCGACCGCCCTGCGTCACTCTCTCCGAGCCACCCTCCCGGGGTAGGATGCCCCACCCGGCGGGTGATCACGATGACCGATCTCGGTGATCACGATGCCGATCCCGGTGATCATGATCAACCGATCTGGGTGATCACGATGCGCCGATCCGGCTGATCACGATGGACCGAAACGCGCACGAGGACCTCGCGCCGGACCTCCAGCAGCCGGCGCATCTTCATGCCTACGATGTACGGGAAGCCGTGCGCGGTGAGGGCGGTCAGGGTCTTCTTCGAGACCATCCCGTGATCGCAGACGACGACCACGCGGTCGATGGCGAAGCGCCTCCGCAGGAGCTCGGCGATGACGGTCAGGCGCGTCACATCGGCGGTGTTCCCCGGCCAGACCTCGCAGGCGACGGGCAGGCCGCCCCGCCGCATGAGCAGCCCCAGGATCACCTGCGGGTGATCGGGCCGGTGGTCCTTGGACTTGCCCAGGCGGGCCAGCCCCGCCGGGCCCCGGCCCTCGAAATACAGCGAGGTCGTGTCGAAGAAGACCAGGTCCAGGGGCTGGTTGAGGAGGTCGAGGCCCCGCTGGTAGAGCGCCTGCTCGATCGCCGCCTTGTGCTGCCAGAGCACCCGCAGGGCCCGGTAGGAGTGGGCCAGGCGGAGGGCCTCGAAGCCGCGGGCGTGCACGGTCTGGCTCCACTTCGCGCCCGCCCGATCGCTCCCCGGAGCGAGGATCCGCTGCAAGACCAGGGCGAAGACGACCCGCTCGAAGTCGAAGCCGAGCCGGCGGCGGCGGACGAGCCCGTGGAGCAGGGGCGGCAGCCCCAGGTCCTCCCACAGCCGCTCGAAGATGAGCACCGGGCCCCAGACCTTGTCCCACTCCGCCTCGAGCGCGCCCCCGCGGTACGCCTGCACGAGCTGGAGGGTCGGGGAGTGGGCGACCAGCCCCCGGATCACGCGGTCGAGCTCCCCCGAGGCCACCACCGCGTCGAGGCGCCCGAAGTTGGCCACGACGTGCTGCCGGACGCGGCCGCGCTCGCGCCGGGTCTCGACGACCTGCAGGTACTCGTACTGCCGGCCGTTGGCGCGCACACGCTTGAGGCGCACGAACATTGCACTCGCATCATGAGCCGTCTCAGCCGATCATGTCGAGAAAAATCCGGCCGACTCGGCAGCGATCGCCCGACTATTTGCACTACATCAGCTCGCAGCCGACGGGGCGTTCTCGCGAAAAATGGGGCGATTTCGGGCGGCCAAGCCTGAAGAACTGGCCCGGCAGAGCCCAGGGTGCCGGGGGGCTCCGGGGCGGAGGTCCTGCCGCATCCGCTCCTGGGGGTCCGGCGGATCCCGGCGACCTCGCATAGCCCGCACCGGCCGGTCGCGGGGGCCGGCGGGGAGCTGTTCGGGACCGGGCACCCTCGCGGCTCTCGCTCTCCGCACCACGGGCCACCGAGGTG
>CAZTUO010000264.1:0-4813 GCA_964616355.1 uncultured Nitrospira sp. | reverse complement strand
CTTCTTGAAGCAGGACCCCGCCAATCTCAATGGCTTGCTCCCGCACAGGCTGTCCCCCAAGTTTCTCGTAGAATTGCCGGGAAGGATTCGCAGAAAGTACCCAGATGAGCAGGTTGTTTATCCCGGCCTGGAAAAGCCTTCGGGCCGACGCGCCAACCAGCTTCCTGCCAATCCCCCGCCTCTGGTACGCCGGTAAGACGTAAAGAGCATAGATCTCCCCTCGGTAAACTTCATCTCCACTGCGCTCCGGCCCACCGTGGGCAAGACCCACTATCTCTCCCTCCATCTCTGCCACCAGAAGAAAGCGTTCGGGCTGAATGGTCTCCAGCCGCTCTCGCAAGCGTTGCGCGCTTTCTTCATAAGAGAGATTCGCCAGATATTCGGCGGGAATAATCCCCGCGTAAGCACTCCTCCAGGTATCTATCCACACTCTTGCAACACCGGCTGCATCACCGGCGGTTGCCTCTCTAATCAGCAACGAACCTGTCATTGCGTGCTCCTCTCCCGATACCAAAAATTCTCCCATCACACGCTCAAGCCTCTCCAATGCCCTGCCGAAGAATCGGGATACCACCACCCGGATAGAGGGCAACTTCGGCCGGAATCCCCGTGTAGGGCGCGGTTTTCGTGTTTTATCTCAATAACGAGTAAAGCCGTTCGACTTCTTCTTGCCAATTCCGAACAATCCGGAGGTGTTCATCTCGTTGCCCAGGGTCTTTCACATATCCCTTGGTCATTTCGTAAAGATGGCCATAGTAGGCCGCCAGGCGGTCCAGCGGCGCGTTGATCATCGCCAGAGCGGTGAAATCCTGAGACTGCAACGCCACTTCCAACTGCTCAAGCACGCGCAGCCATTCGTCCACCGGCAGAGCGGCTTTCTGGCGGAAGGTGCGAACAAGCCACTGCTGCTCAAAAACGGAGCGTTCCTTCCAGCCTGCCGACTGCTCGGCAAGCGTCGTGCGCACCGAACGGCACAGCGTCAAAGCCTGTTCCAGTTGTTCAGGGGTTAGCGAGCGCTCCCCGGCCGTCTGCCCTGATGCAGGAATACTGATTCCGGCGTCGGCCAACGCCTGTATGCATGAAATCTCCTGCCCGCGGTAGCGTGCAGCCATAGCCACTGCCGCAGCGAAGCCGGCCCCTGCGGCCTCTGCGGAGAGTGTATGCGCCCTGACCACTTCCAGCAATTCCTTCTCGGATTTGCCCATCATGGCGGCCAGCCTGGGGAGCGAAGAAGTTGCGGTCTGCGTGGGAACAAACCCTGGTCCAATCGCGAACGCCGCCACTTCAGTGTTTGCCAACTCTTCATTGAGTGTTATGGCCAGATGAACTTGTGCCGCCTTGAGGGACTCGTATGCCCCCATATACGCTCCCCCTGTGGAAGACACGCAGACGAACACGCCCCAATTGCGGGCCAACATCCCGGGAATGAAGGCCCGCGCCAGCAAAACCGGCCCACGCAGGTTCACACGGTAACTGCTGTCCCAGGTTTTGATATCCAGGTCTTTTACTGCGCCTAACGGGGCAATGGTGGCGTTGTTGATCACGATGTTCACCTGCCCGTAGGTTTTCACCGCCTGGCGCGCCAGACCCCTCACGCTCCCTTCATCGCCGACATCGGTCCGCACGAATAACGCAACATCCGGGCCGAACTCCTGGTTAAGCCGTTGAGCGGCCTGCCGGCCGGTTTTCGGATTGATCTCGGCAATGACGACTTTGCTTCCCAGCCAGAGGAGAGAGCGGGCCGCTTCGTAGCCAATCCCGCCGCCCGCCCCGGTGACGACGGCAACTTTGCCTGCCAGTGACTGGCGGGTAAGAACTCCTGTTTCAATGATCATAACGGCCTTTCACCTCGTTCCGCCAGATGCGCCCAGCGAATGGCGTGTGAGCCGCAGCGCCGGAGTGAGCCGAGGTAGTCGGCGCGGCGACCAGGCAGACGATCTCTGCACGGTTCACGCTGCGGAGCGCCGCTTGTAATTCTGACGTATGCTCACCGCGATGATCGCGCCCGGAAGCAAACCGATGAGCAGGGCTATGATTAACGAAGATGAACCCAGGAACAACCATTGACAGAAGAACAGCACCAGGCTATCCAGTATCCAGGCGAGAACGAAAATCACCCACAACGAGATTCTGCCTTCAAGCCACTTCCTTGAGATGTAGAGAACGTACACCACATTGGCAACAAAGGCCACCACGAAAATCAACTGATTCCTGATATCCCTCGCAGCGGTGTCAAAGTCAATATCGGTATCCGAGAGAAAGAACAGTGTAAGCGAGCCAATCGCATAACCGATATATGCAAAACAGCCGATAACGACTGCCATGAGCAACTCGGAGAGGAATCCCTTCTTCTGTGCCTGCACACCGTCAGCCTTCGTAGATTGCCGTTTGTCCCACCAGACCAGCAGGTAGGAAAAAGCCAGGGTTTGCAGAGTGATTTCGGGCAAGCCGATGAGATGATACCAGAGAGGGAGCCTGGTGTATAACACCCCCTCTATGGAACTGGGCGCGGCACTCGTTGTGGACAAGATCGCGAATACAACGAATATCAACCAGACGATAAGCCATCCGTGTTTCTTTTCCAGGACAACGCTTCTTATAGGCCACAGTGCAACCGCAAATAACAGGCCTCTCACCGGCTGGAGTAAGACTCCCAGCACCGTACGGGAGTTGAGCGGGAGCATAAAGTCCCGTATGATTTCGCGCTGGAAAAGCTCCTCGTAGTTGAACAATCGGGACATTACCAGACCAAAAACAAAATAGCTCAGGCAATGCACAACGATGACTTTAACGGCGAACTGCACAAACTTTGCGAAATCTCCCTTGTTCATTGCTCCATTCCTCCTGGGATTTCTGCCCACCGGCGGTGCTAAGCCGCCAGGGGTTTACGATGGCTATCCCGCCGCCACGACGAAACTCTCCCAGACTTCAGGTCATCATTGGCGGTCAGAGTCAGCACATATGGGACGGTTCAATGCATCACGCGACCTTGTATAGGTTTATATGGCGGCTCAGTACCCTCAGCCAGGGCCTTAAAGTTCTCGTTGTACTGCTTTACTGTGCGTTCAAATGCGGCACGAAACAGCAACCTGTCCAATACAACGCCCAGAAAGCCCCCGGGAAGACAATACTCCATTTCCCAGCGTACGTCTGTGCCACTGTCAGAAGAGGATTGCAGATGAGTGGTAGATGTCATACGCCCGCCGAGCGGCGTATTGGCCGTTTGCTGCATTACTCTGGGTGGATCGTACTGCGTGACCAACATCCGTTGTTCAAGTCGTCTTCCCATTCGCCAGTACACCATAGTATACGACGCGCCAACACGCAACGGACCATCAAAATCCTTTACCTCCAGGATATCGTACTGCCACTCCGGAATACGCTCGATCTGTTGGTAGAGCGTTGCCACACGCTCAATGGGCGCGTTGATATGGAAATTCAGGTGAATGGTTCCCATATGTCCTCCACTTATCAATTTGCAGAATGTGCAAACGCTCTTAACCGCTTTTCCAGGTCAATGCCCTCTTTTGCCAGGATGGTTTTGGCTACATAGTAACCGCTGGCCATCACCCCTGGCACACCGAAACCCGGGAAGACCCAATGCCCCACCAGGTAGAGGTTCTCAATCGGTGTCGTCTGTGGAACGAACCTCCCGTAATGAGCGCGATCTACCCTCCACCCCATAAAGGACCCTTTCTCGTTGTAGGTATAACGTTCAAAGGTTAAGGGTGTTGCAGCCAGGGAGTACTGGATTGCCTCTCGGAAGTCTTCTCCCAATCTGTCACAAACCCGCTCCAGAAGGATGTCCCTGACCTGTCTCTTCAGTTGGTAATATGGCTTTCCTCGCTTTCGGCTATCTCCAGTCTGCCAATAGTTCTCGTATTCGTAGGGCAGAATTGCAGCCAGAATGACCGAATGGTTCACCTGGCCTTCGGGTTTGGGAGGTACAATCAAGAGAATGGGACACGTCTGCGGAATCAGTTGTTCTTCTGGAACATCAATCGTATCTTCTTCCAGAAATGCGAGAAAATTGACTCCGCTGAAATTATACCTTTGATCCACTCCCAGAAACACAAACATCCCCGAAGGGCATACCTGGCGTTTCTCTATCTCGCTCCTCAGGCCGTCCAGGCCCGACACGCCTGCGAGCAATCTGGACAACGTGTGGTGGATCGGGGCGTTCGAGATAACGACATCCGCATAGAATTCCCGCCCATCCGTGCAACGGACGCCAACCGCCCGTCCATCCTTGACCAGAATGTGCTCTACTTCGCAATTCAACAATACCTCTCCGCCGTGTCGCCTGATTGCCGCGACGGCAGCATTGGGAATCGCCTGCATCCCTCCCTGGGGATAGTAGGTCTGCCCCCTGACCGCCGTTTCCCAACCGAAAGCGTGCGCGATGAAGATCAGGCTGTGCAGCGGATAGTAACTCCACAAAAGGCTGGCTAACCTCTTGTCTCTGAATAAACGCTCCAGGAACTCCACCGAATCCCGTGTGGCGTATCGGAGGAATAGCGGTCGTCTAAAAACGGCGGTAATGCCAAAACCGATCTTGTCCAACCAGGTCATCTCATAGGGCGGCTTGGGCGCCCCCTGGGAGAGCGTTTCATCCATCATCCGGGCAGATAGGGAGAAAAACTTTCGGATGGCAGCTGCTTCCTGGGGGAAATAATGGATCAAGTCTTGCTGGACGGTTTGGCTATCAAGAACGTACTCTTGGCTACCCACGAAGGAGCGGAACCGATAGTGAACCCGTATGGCCTGGACCTCCTCACCCCAGTAGCGAGTGAATTGGGAGATGATTTGTCCT
>CAZTUO010000263.1:0-4815 GCA_964616355.1 uncultured Nitrospira sp. | reverse complement strand
CAGTTGCGTCATCCACTCCACCTGACCGATCTTCTCCAGCTCGAAGTAAAGCGTGACCCAGGGGCACGGCATCTCGGGGTAGACCTCGCAGAACCCACCCTTGCGGACACCGCCGCAGGGGCCGTGGCTCATGAATTTCGGACACTCCGCCTTGGGGCTACCGTCGGGGACCGGCGGGCGATTGTGCACGCCGCCGACGAAGCGCTGCTCCTCGTCCTCGCCTGGGATGATCACACGCAGGGGCATGGGCTCACTTTACACGGTTCGCATGCCTTGGGCAATCTCCGTGAGCTGGAGGTCCCGCACGGCGACGTCCGGGGCGTAGATGACCTCGTCCGAGCCCCAGGGGACGACGGGGCGCGCTTCGCGGCTCGCGCCGATGATGTCGCGGAGGAGCTGCCGGATGTTGCCGGTGATACGGACGACGTTGCCTTGGAGGGGCGCCGCCAGGCGGCCGTCCCGGATGAGGTAGGAGTCGCCCACGACCGTACAGGTGAAATCTCCAGCCCGGAGCCCATTCATCGGATAGGTGTACCAGATGCGGCCGATATAGACGCCGTTGCCCACCAGGCCGAGGAGGTCGTCCCGGCTCCGGGGCGTCGCCCACTCGATGAACAGGTTTGTGGCCGCGATGGAGGGCGGCACGTCGAACTGCCGCCGTCCGCCGGCGCCGCGCCGGAACCCGTTGCGCGGCGCCAACGCGTCCGGATGCTCCCTCGGATTGAGCCCCAGCTTCTCGCGCGCCTGCGGGTCGCGCAGCAGCCGCTGGGTCTCGTAGTGGTTCGAGAGCAGGGCGTGCAAGACGCCCTCCCGGATCAGGTCGGTCCGCCCGGTTGGCAGCCCTTCGCAGGTGATGCGCCGGCTTCCCGCCGCCCCGCGCAACGCCCCATGGTCATAGATGGTCAGCTCGTGGGGCGCGATCGGACGCCCCATCTCGCCGAGGAAGGCCGACTGGCAGGCGTAGAACGCGTCGGCGCCCAAGCTCGGCAGGAGGACGTTCACCATCAGGTCGCAGACCGGTTGCGGCCCGAGCACCACCGGATAGGTGCCGTCGGACAGGCGCTGTCCGCCGATCACCCCGACCGCGTTGCGAACGGCCTCCGCGCCAACCTCTCCCTTGAACTTGGCCAGGTGTGTTGTCGCCGTGTAACCGCTGCCCTTGGCCTGGTGGCGCTCGATCATGGCTGTGACCTGGGAAGTGATCAGCGTGGACTCGTCCGTCTGGATCGCCGGGAGCCGGGTGGACCCCACGGCGACCCGCTGCCGGACCAGGGTGACGTCGCCACCGACGATCAGCCCGAGCGACGTCAGCTTGTCTCTGGCCCCCGACAGGCTCGCCAAGGCCTCGGACTCGGAGAACGCCTTGAGGGCTTCGGCGAGGATCCGCCAGCCGCTCGCCACCAATGCCTCGTCCTTCAGGCCCATGAGGACTGGGTCATGGAGGGCTGCCGGCCGGCGGGACGAGCGGTCCGTCGCGGAGGCGCCGACGGGGGGCATCGGCAGCGAGACGAA
Organism: uncultured Nitrospira sp.; assembly: GCA_964616355.1. GTDB lineage: Bacteria > Nitrospirota > Nitrospiria > Nitrospirales > Nitrospiraceae > CAZTUO01. The sequence continues at coordinate 3,303 of CAZTUO010000263.1, read as the reverse complement.
GTCCGGGTCGGGCACCGCGTGCTGCCGCGCTTTCTCGATCGCCCGCTTCACCGCGTCGGGGGAGATATCCCGGGCCTCGCTTCCGAAGCCCACGCGCGGGGCGTCGCCCGGGGCGCCCTCGGCGAACACCGCGCGGATGCCCAGGCCGTACGCTTCCACCGACTTGGGTTCCTCGACACCGTTGCAGGGAATCTCCGAGGTGTAGTTCAGCCGGCAGAGCAATTGCGCCGTGCTGGACGCGAAGACCTCCGCCTCGCGAATGTCCCTGGTCCGGGCAATCTGGCGGAGCGCCTGGTGGACAGCCTTCTTCAGGACCGAGAGCGGGATCATTGGCCGGTGAGCCTGGCCCGGCTTCGCATGGTCGGGGCGCCGTTGCCGAGCCGTTTGATCTGCATGGGCTGACCCTTGCCGCAGGTGGGGATGGGCGTCAGGCGGAAGTCGCGGCCCATCGCGTCCACCTTCATGAGGTAGTCCTTGGTGTCGGCGGTCAAGCCGCCGCCGCGGTAGAGCTGGCCGATCTGGCCGTTCCGGATCTCGTAGACCTTCTGCGCCGAGATACTGAAGTTCTCCCGCGACTCGGCGATGGAGGGCGTGCGGTGGCCGACCAGGTAGTACCCGTGGTCCACCTCGGCGAGGATCTTCTCCGGATCGCTGGTGCCGGCGGCGAAGACGGTGTTCGACATCCGGATGAGCGGGACCATCGAGGCTTCAGTGGCCTTGTATGAGCCGTTGGGCTCGGCCTTGAGGATTTCGGCCGTCTGCCGGCTGTTCATGAACCCGGTGAAGATGCCCTTGTTGATGTGCACGATCCGGCGCGCCGGCGTGCCTTCGTCGTCGTAGGCGTAGTGGCCGAGGCCAGGGAGGCTAGGGTCCGAATAGGCCGTCACGAGCGGCGACGCGACCTGCTTGCCGAGCTGGCTATCCCGGAGCGAGCGCAGGAACCAGCTCCGGCCCGCGTAGGCGGTCTCCATCTTCAGCGCCCGGTCCAGCTCCGTGGGATGGCCGATGATCTCGTGGGCGGTGAGCGCGTTGAAGTGGGGATCGGTCACGACGACGACTTCGCGATCGGTCGCCTGCAGCGGTGGCGCATCGGCCAGCTTCAGACAGTCGCGCGCCAGGCTGGTGGCAAAGGTCAGCAGGTCCAGGTGGCGGATGAGCTCGCTGCGCGTGCCTTCGGTGACGACTTCCCAGCCGCGCTGGTGGCCGATGGAGTCGGAGAGGTTGGCCTCGGCAGCCTCGCGCTCTGCGACGACCGCGCAGAAGCCCAGGGTCGCCGCGAAGGACTGGTCAATGACCGCGCCCTCCGAGCTGAGGAACAGGCCGCGGGTCAGGCCGGTCGTCGCGGCGACGGCGTTGAACCGGAGGTGGGGGCTCAGCCCGCGCACGGCGCGGGACGTCTCCACCGTCAGGCGAACGACCTCTCCCAACGGAACGGAGCGCGGGTCAATGGCATATTCGGCCTTGACGGTGTCCTGGCGGACGTCGATCGGCGCCAGGGGCAGGGCAGCCAGGCTCGCGCCAAGATCCTTGAACCGTGCTCGCATCTGTGCCTTGAGCCGTGCGTTCTCGATCGCGCGCTCGTACGCCTGGCGGATCCCGGCGCGGAGGAGGGCGGGGAGGCGCGGCATGTCCGCATTGCCTAGGCGGTGCCCATAATAGCCCGGCGCGAACAGGGGTGTGCCGGCGAGGACGCGGATGCCGAATCCGAAGACATAGTCGTCCTGCCCGGATTTGCCGGCTCCGTTCTCGGCGCGGGCGGATTTGACTTCAGAGAGCTCGATGCGCAGGTCGAGATAGTGGCAATGGCGGAGGGTTTTCCGGGCATCGCGCACCAGATCGGCCGCGACGCGCTTGATCCTGTCGAGGCTTTCGACCGTCAGCGGCTTGATGCCTAGCGTCCGCGCCATACCCAGTGCCCTCCGGGGCGGGAGTGTCGGGAGCCAATCGGATTACATCGTCCACCAACTCGAACGTGTCACAAGGCCGAGATCATGGACCGGCCGCGCATCTTCCCGGCAAGCCCTAGGCTGGCGACACCGCACGGGTAAACCCCAGCAAAGGCCGCTGGAAATGAATAAAATTCTGCGAATTATAGGTACTTCCTAGGAACGCGTCAAGCAGGGAGCAGACGTGCGGGCTTGGTGCTGTCGCGAGAGCGACTCGGTTAGGGCCAATGGCCTAGCCCCGACGACGCAGCCTAGGCCTTCTTGCGGAGCCCGTGGGCCTTCTGCCAAGTTGCATTAATATCCGAGAAGTTATACGATCCACTCGATCGGAACGACCGGCGTGGTGCGGGGAACTTTGCATTTGACATCATTTGGACCCCTTTGCTACACTCGGCAACTCGAATGCAGGTGGGTTGACCAGGACGGTTCCGTGCTTAACCCTGCGAAACTGCAGGGCTCATGAACCGAACTGGCATAAGAATCTTCGCGCATCCCCGGAGTTTTCACGGACAGCCCGGCGGCTCGGCTGAGCAAGCCGAGTTCTGTTGACAAGGGAGGCGACCCAATGAGTCTCGACTACGTCAAATTTACTCCTGGTTTCGACAAGTTCATGCCGAAAGAATATCGGGACATGGTCGAGCACGGTCCCTTCGGAAAGAAGGTGTCGGTCTCGCAAATGGGAACCTTCAAGGAGATCCTCGAGGAACATCCCATGTGCGCGGGCTGCGCGATGACGCTGTTTATCCGTCTCGCTATGATTTCCTTCCCGAACCCCGAAGACACGATCACGGTCGGTACGGCCGGGTGCGGCCGGCTCGCGATCTCCCAGGCGGCCATTCCGTTCGTCTACGGGAACTACGGAGACCAGAACGGCGTGGCCAGCGGGTTGAGCCGCGGATTGCGGCTCCGGTTCGGGGACAAGCCCAAGGACGTCGTGGTGATGGTGGGCGACGGGGGCATGGCCGACATCGGGTTCTCCGCCACGCTTCACTCCTGGTTCCGCAAGGAGAAATTCACAACGATCATGCTGGACAACGAAGTCTACGGCAACACCGGCGGCCAGGAAAGCGGCATGACGAACAAGGGCGCCGTCCTCAAGATGGCTCCGCTTGGCAAGAAGTTCGAGAAGATGGATATGGTGGGCATGGCGAAGGTCGCCGGCTGCGTGTACGTCGCCACGGTGGTGCCGAACAATCCCCGGCGGGTCGAGAGCGTCATCAAGAAGGCGGTGCTCATCGCGCGCGAGGTTGGGCCCACTTACATCCAGGCCTACACCTCCTGCAACATCGAGTATGCCATCCCCACGGACAAAGTGATGGAGGACGCCAAGAAGGTTGAGAACGATCGGTACCAGTTC
>CAZTUO010000262.1:650-4826 GCA_964616355.1 uncultured Nitrospira sp. | reverse complement strand
CCTCCGGCAGAGGGCTCCGGGCTGTCGTGGCCATTGGACGGCTGACCGGTAGTAGGGGCAGGAAGGGCAAGGCGAGAAGAACAGCAACACTTATGCTGGTGATCGCACCTCCACAAGACGTTTGTAGCGGGTTAACAGTGGGTAGAGGTGAGCGAGGGTAGTGGAGGTGCAGTGGCAAATCTGCGATAGGGAGCACGTGTGAATGTTTCGCGTCGGTGACCGGGTTGCCGTCCGCGACCGCCCCTGGCGCGTCGAGGACATTCGTGACCTGGGCGACGGCAAGACACTCGTGAAGTTGCTGCCGGCCGGCGGCGACGGCGCTTCACCTCTGGCCGTCGTCTGCCCGCCTGAGCGGGTTGTCCGTCTGCCGCCGGAAGAACTTCGTTTCGACCCCGACGAGATCGGTCCCATTGCACCGTGGCTCCGAGCGCACCAGGCCCTCATGCTGACCGCGTTTCAGGACGGTTCACTGTTCGGAGCACGATTCGGTCGGGTCAATCTGGAGGCCTACCAGATCGCCCCGGTCCTCCGCATCCTGGCCAAGCCCAGGCCCCGGCTCTTGATCGCTGACGACGTGGGTCTCGGGAAGACCATCGAGGCGGGGCTGTGTCTGTTGGAACTCATGGCGAGGGGAAGGACGGACCGCGTACTTATCGTCGTTCCGCCCGGGCTTATTCCGCAGTGGCGGGGCGAGCTGCTGGAAAGATTCGGTCTGGACTTCGCGGTCATCGAGAACGCGGCTGGCCTCGCCCGCGAACAGACCGAGTTGCCCGCCGGCGTGAGCCCCTGGGATCTCCCACGAGCCCGCATCATCACCTCCATGGACTACCTCAAGAAGGACGAGGTCAGACGGCGGGCTTTGGCCAAGCCGTGGGACTTGGTCATCGTGGACGAGGCCCACGCCCTGGCCGAGTCCGGAACACCGCAGAACCCATACCGCACACGCCGCACCCGCCTGGGTGAGGATCTGCGCGACCACTCAAGAGGCCTCCTCCTCTTGACGGCGACCCCGCACAACGGCTACGCTCATTCGTTCCGATCGTTGCTTGAGCTGGTCGAGCCCACCGCCGGCACCCTTGCGGGGTCCCTCGCGGCGGTGAGGATCGAGCGCGCGATGATCCGTCGGATGAAGCGGCAGATCGTGCGCCCTGGCCCAGGCGGCGACTGGGTGGCCGCTTTCCCCAGGCGGCGCGTCGAGCCCATTCCGGTGAGCGTTTCAGCCAGGGAGCGTGAGCTCTTCAAACTCATCTCCGCCTACTGCAGCCGCACGGCGAGTGAAGCCCGCGGTGAGGAAGACGAGGAGCTCGTCTCCTTCGCCATGCAGATCATCAAGAAGCGTGCTATTTCCAGCCGTCTCGCCCTGGCCCGCACTCTCGACCACCGTCTGCGTGCCCTCAAGAGGGAAGAGGAGAGGGAGGAAAGACCCGACCGGGGCGAGCTGCGCGACTACCAGGCCGGGCTACCCATGTCCGACGCGCAGGCCGAGCGGGTCAGTCGCAGGATCCTGCGTTCGGCCATTCCGAAGGACGAGCGACGGCGCAAGGCCGAGATCCGCAAGATCACCGAGATTCAGCGCCTGCTCGCGAAGCTTCCGCCCCCGGATCCCAAAATGGCAGCTCTGGTCCAGTACCTGAAGGACGTCTTTGCCGAGGATGCGACAGCCAAGGTCATCATCTTCACCGAGTACCTCGACACCCTGGAAGCCATCAAAGCAGCGCTCGACGGAGCCGGATCGCCGCTAGCCAGCGCATACGTGGAGTTACGGGGCGGCCTGACGATGCGGCAGCGCCAGCAGCGCCAGCAACGGTTTGAGGACCCCAGTGTGCGGCTGTTGCTGGCCACGGATGCGGCCAGCGAGGGGCTCAACCTCCAGCGCGCCTGTCACCGCCTGGTGCACTTCGAACTGCCCTGGAACCCCAACCGGCTTGAGCAGCGCAACGGTCGAATCGACCGGTACGGGCAGACCACGCCTCCAGATATCCGGTACTTGTACTACCCCGATTCCCCCGAGGACGATGTGCTGGCTCGTCTGGTGCGCAAGATCGAAGAGATGGCTGGAGCCCGGGTGTCCACTCCCGATGTTCTGGGCGTTGCCTTGGGAATTGACCTGGAACGCCGCCTCACCTACCTCGACGCAGGCGATTGGGCGGCTGCCGGCCGCCTACTGCGCGACTTCGAGGACCGCACCGGCGAGTTCGTCGGCGAGGTTCAACCGTTGATGCTGGCCTCCGGCGACGTGCGCGATGACATCCGCCAGGGCCAGCAGGCGCTCTCCCAGGCGGTGCCGCTCCTGGGTGACGATGTCGAACTCGAACAGTGCCTGCTGGACATCCTGGGTCCCAGCGCGATGCGGCCGACAGGAGAGGACGGCGTGTTCCGCATTGAGGTCCCGCGAGCCTTTCGGGGGCCGGGGGTGGCAGAGCGCTACGACCGCGCCACTTGTCGCCGATCCGTGGCCGCACGCACGCGATCGAGCGAGGTGGAGTACCTGACCCCGCTGCACCCCCTCGTCCAGTCCATCGCCGCCGACGCTCGCCGGCGCTTCCTCCAGGTGTATCCTGACAGCCGCGGCCTCCCCCCCAAACGGCTGGCGGCCCGGCGGGTTCCTGCGGGCGAGACCCCGGGGATCCTCTTCACGTTCTACGGAGTCATCCGCAGCCGCGAGGGGGTCATCGAGGAAACTATTCTGCCTGTTCGAGTCGACCTGGAAGGGCGGGCCGTCGGCAGTTCCGAGAGCGACGGGGCAATCCTTCAGGATCGCCGCCGTCCGGGCGAGGTGGCCCTGGATCGACTCATCCCCTACGGCGTCCGCTTCGACGAACTTTTGGGCGCTGCACGGGCGGAGGCTGCGCGACGCCTCGCGGCCCGCGCCGAAGAACTCCGCCGCCACCGCCGTGGTATCGCTGAGCGCCTGCGCGCCGACGCCGAGGCCTACCGCTCTGACCGGTTGAGGGAATTGGAAGAGGAAGAGATACGAGCCCGCGGGCTCATCAAGGACACCGGCCAGCTCCTGCTGCGCATCGCCGAGGAGCCGTCGCGCTACAACATCGACGCCAGACGGGCGGCGGTGGAGACGTACTTTGGAGCGCGTCTTGAGGAGATCGACGCCTTTGCCCAGGTGGACGACCCGGTCCCACCCCTGCCGCTGGGCGCACTCTTCCTTGTGCCGGAGGACCGCTGATGGCGCTCTTCCCCAACCTCCGCAACCGGCGCGGGTTTTTCTCCGACTACTACCTGGGCACTGTATTCGGTCGGGCCGCCGGACGCCAGCGCACCCTGGTGACGCGCGAGATCGACGCTGCCTACCGCGCCCTTAGACGACTGTACGATCGTGCCGAGGGGCGCGCCCACGATGCTCCATCGGTCCGCGACCTGTTCGCCCGCCCGCTGCTCCGGGACGTCCTCGGATTTCACCTCGGGGCCGGCGAGCGGCGCACTTACCCTTTGTACCGCTCGGCTGGCGACGAGGCCGCCGGCCGGCCACCCCTGTTGCTTGCGTACATCGGAGACTGGGACGAGGATCTGGACGCCGGGAGGTCTTCTGCGCACCGGTTCCTGGCCGAGACGCTCGCGCGGGCAGAGGCCGACCTCCGCTACGGGATTCTGGTCACCGGCGAGCGGCTCCGTCTCATCCGGCGAAAGGGGGAGGGCCCGCCCGGTGCCTGTCTCGAACTCGACCTGCCCGCCTGCCTGGAGGCCGACGACCGCGAATCCTTCGCGGCCGCCTGCCGCCTCTTCTCGGCCGCCAACTTCGTTCCCGGCCCCAACGGCGAAATGCCCATCCAGGCCGTCGAACGCGAGAGCCGCGAGCACGCTGAGAAGGTTTCCGAAGACCTCAAGGAGGCCGTCTTCCGCGCGGCCGAAGCGCTGGTCCAGGCGATCATCACCGACCGGACCGCCCGGGCTGACGGAGATCCCCAGGATCCGGCCGTCCTGAGACACGCCGACCTCGAACTGTTCCGAGACGCCGCCCTGACCTGCCTGTATCGTCTTCTATTCATCCTCTACGCCGAGGCCCGGGACGAACGGCTGCTCGCCCACGCCCTCTACCGCGACTCCTACTCGCTGGACGGCCTGGTGCGGGATCTCCTGAACAAGCGCCTCGACCCATCCCCCAACCGGTTTGGCCTGTGGGAGCGCTTGCGGGCTCTGTTCGCCATCCACCACGGTGGCCTG
>CAZTUO010000262.1:0-640 GCA_964616355.1 uncultured Nitrospira sp. | reverse complement strand
CGCGGAAGGAGACCCGCTCGTGCCCCACGCCCCGGCGGCCTGCCCGCGGTCAACGGGCTGGAGCGGCTGCCGGCTCGCGGTGGCGACCTCTTCGACCCAGCGACACACCCCGGCCGGGTGCTCGACGACCTGCGGCTCGACGACGCCACCGTGGCCCGCCTGCTCCTCGACCTGACCACGACCCCGGCGCGCCGGGGCGTGGGGCACGAGCGGGTCTCCTTCCGCGAACTGGACATCGAGCAGTTGGGCGCGGTCTACGAAGGCCTCCTGGAGTACGAACCCCGGGTGGCGGCCGGGACGACGCTGGAGGTCCGCGTGCAGGGGCGGACCTACGCGCTCGCGCCGGCCGAACTCGTGCGCCTGTGCCGGGAGAAGAATCTCGTTCTCGCCGGTGAGCCTGACCTGACAACAGGTACCGAGGCCGAACACCTGCGTGTTCAGGCGGAGGCCGCCGAAGGCCAGGAGGAGGACGATGCTTCTGGCGACGAGGCAGAATCCCTCGACGCCGATGCGAACGGCGAGGAAGACGAAGGAGAGCGGGGTGTCCGCCGCGGCGCATCGGCCATTCTCCTCCGCCGCCTGGAGCGCGGGCAGTTCCACTTCGTGCCCGGCCCGGGCCGCAAGGGCACCGGCTCGTTCT
>CAZTUO010000261.1:0-4896 GCA_964616355.1 uncultured Nitrospira sp. | reverse complement strand
CTCTACTACACGCTGCGGAAGTTCGGGTCGGAGGCGGTCCTGGGCTCGGCGGTCGGCCTGAGCATGATCCGGGAGCTGGGGCCGGTGTTCGCCGCGCTGATGGTAACCGCGCGCGCCGGGTCGGCGATGACCGCCGAGGTCGGGATCATGCGAATCACGGAGCAGATTGACGCGCTGGATACGATGGCGATCAACCCGCTCCAGTACCTGATCGCGCCCAAGCTGATCGCCAGCCTGATCGGTGTCCCGCTGCTCGTGGCCATCTTCGACGTGGTGGGGATCTACGGCGGATACCTGGTCGGCGTGGAGCTGCTCGGCGGCAATCCGGGGTCCTATTGGTCGTCGCTCGAGTCTGCCGTCGAGTGGAAGGACGTCTATGGCGGGATCCTGAAGTCCATCAGCTTCGGGGTGATCGTGAGCTGGGTCTGCTGCTACAAGGGCTACTCCACCCAGCTCAGCGCCGAGGGGCTGGGCAAGGCGACGACCGAGGCGGTCGTGCTCTCCTCGGTCTTGATCCTGGTCTGGGACTATTTTCTGACGTCGGTCTTGCTCTAGCGAACAGCCAACAGCCCAGAGCGAAAAGCTCAGAGCTGCTCGCTGGTGGCTTTTCATTATGATCAAACTCGTCGGTGTCGAGAAGACGCTGGGCGGTCAGCCGGTCCTGCGGGGGGTCAACCTCGAGATTCCGGCCGGGAAGATCACCACAATCATCGGCCGGAGCGGCGAGGGGAAGAGCGTCCTGCTCAAGCACATGATCGGGCTGCTGCAGCCCGACCGCGGCCAGGTCTGGGTGGACGGCGTAGAGATCTCGCGCCTCAAGGGGCAGGCGCTGAACGACGTGCGGCGGCGCTTCGCGATGCTGTTTCAGGGGGCGGCGCTGTTCGACTCGCTCACGGTCTTCGAGAACGTAGCCTTCCCGCTTCGCGAGAAGCTGCGCCTGCCCGATGCGGAGGTGACCCGGCGCGTGGAGGAAAAGCTGGCGCAGGTCGGGCTGGCCGGCATGGGACACAAGTTCCCCGCCGAGCTGAGCGGCGGGATGAAGAAACGGACGGGGCTGGCCCGGGCGCTGGTGATGGAACCGGAGATCATCCTCTTCGACGAGCCGACGACCGGGCTCGACCCGTTGATGGCTAAGACGATCCACGACCTGATCGTTGCGACGCACCGGGCACTGGGTTTTACGGCGATCATGGTGAGCCACGAGATCCCGGAGATCTTCGTGATCTCGGATTGGGTGGCGATGCTGAAGGAGGGGAAGATCGTCGCGATGGCGCCGTCCGACGAGTTTCAGCGGACGGCGGACCCAGCGGTCCGGGAATTCATCTCGGTGGGCGGGACCGTGGCGCTGACCCCCACCCAGGCGGAGCGGTGATATGGAGAAAGCGAAGCTGGAGCTGGTCGTCGGCGTGTTCGTCCTGGTGGGGATCGCGTGCCTCGGCTACCTCTCGATCAAGCTCGGCAAGCTGGAGTTGGTCGGGGGACACTACTACCGATTGGAGGCCGAGTTCACGTCGGCGTCAGGGCTCAAACCGGGCGCGACGGTCGAGATGGCCGGCGTGGAGATCGGCCGGGTCCAGGAGATCACGCTGAGAGACGAGCGGGCCCTGGTGGCGCTCGCGATCAAGGACGGGGTCAAGGTCTATAGCGACACGTTCGCGACCATCAAAACCCGCGGGATCATCGGCGAGAAATACATCGCCCTGTCGCCGGGCGGCGGCGGCGACCTGCTGACAGATGGGGGCACGATCCGGGACACGGAATCGGGGCTCGACCTGGAGGAACTGGTCAGTCAATTCATTCATGGAGATGTCGGGAAGTCCAAGTAGCGCCCAGGCGCGCGAGAACGTGACGAGCGGAGAGGGTGGCCAGATGGCGGGATGGGCTGAGACAAGGGCGCGGGGCGGCGGGCGCCTGGCGACGGTGCTGAGTCTGGTGGCGGCGGTGGGGCTGTCGGCTGCGGCCGGTCTCGACGCGGCGGCGGCCGGGACCGCCCTGGAGGCGGTGCGGAGCGCGATCAACGAGGTGATCCGCATTCTGGAGGACGAGCAGCTCAAGAAGCCGGAGAAGGCGAAGGAGCGACGCCAACGGCTCGAGCAGGTGATCAACGACCGGTTCAGCTACGAAGAGATGGCGAAGCGGACCCTCGGGGCGCAGTGGAACAAGCTCGCGGACAAGGAGCGGCAGGAGTTCGTGGACCTGTTCAAGCGCCTGCTCACGAATTCCTACGCCGGGAAGATCGAAGGATACTCGGGCGAGCAGGTGGAGTACTTGGGCGAGCGGACGAAGGACGACTACGCGGAGGTGCGGACCAAGGTCGTCTCGGGGAAGACCGAAATTCCGCTCGACTATCGCCTGCTCAACAAGGGAGGCGACTGGCGGGTCTATGACGTGGTCATTGACGGGGTCAGCCTGGTCAACAACTACCGCGGCCAGTTCGCCAAAATCCTCAAGGACTCGTCTTACGCGGAGCTGCTGGAGACCATTCGGAAGAAGGCGGAGGAGAAGCCCAAAGAGCCGAAGGCCGAGGGTAAGAAGCCGGCATCTTAGCCGGACCCCGATCGGGTTATGCCAGCTTCCCCCCGACGCCTCGCTTCGCTTCGGTTGGCCCTGGGGGCGGCGGCCGTGCTGTTCGCGAGCACCCTGGCGTCGGCCGAGACCTCCTACTTCCTGATCCCCTCCGTCTCCACGAGCAAGAACGACGGTAACGACGCCGGGTTCATCGTCCCGTTCCTGGTGACTGAGCCCGACGGCGAGCTGAAGTACATCCTCACCCCGATGTTCATCGTGAACTCGTTCGTCGGGGCGCGGGGGACCCTGAATCTCTTCCGGTACGATCCGGGCGGGCGCGAGTTGCGGTTCATCGGGTCGTTTTCCGAACGGATCGAACGGAAGCTGGTGCTGACCTATACCGATCCGGCCTTCAGCCACGGCCGGTACGCGCTCAGCTTCGGGGGCTCGTTTTTCAAGAACGCCACCTCCCGGTTCTTCGGGATCGGGTCCAACACGGTGGAGGCCAATCAGACGAACTACACGGCACGGGAAATCCGCGCGCAGTGGAAGTTCGGCGTGCACCTGAACGAGGTGACGCAGGTGGCGATCGGCCAGCGGTTCCGCGACATGGAGATCCAGCCCGGGGTCGTGACCTCCTTCCCCTTCAGCGCCACGCAGTTTCCCAACGTGCCGGGGATGCAGGGGGCGACGATCCTCGGCCACCGGGCCACGTTCCACTACGACACCCGGGATAACCTGGTGTCCCCCACGGACGGCACGCAGGTGACGGTCTACGCGGAGGTCAACCAGAACTTCAAGAATAGCGAAAACCCGTTCTACACGCGCTACAACTTGGAGGCCACCAAGCTGCTGCCCAGCCAATCCAAGCGCATGATCCTCGTGGTCCGCGGCAACGTCCAGGCCACCTTCGGTACCCAGGTGCCGTTCTATGAGCAAAGCTCGTTGGGCGGACAGAACAACCTGCGCGGCTACGGGGTGGACCGCTTCATCGACAAGCACCTGCTCGTCGTCAATGTCGAGGATCGGCTGCACGTGCTGCGCACGCGCATCATGAACGTGGTGGCGGATTTCGAGGTAGCGCCCTTCGTGGACATCGGGAAGGTCTTCAGCAAGTTCGACGCGTTGACACTGAGCGGGGCGCAGATCACTCCGGGCGTCGGGTTCCGCGCGTTGGTGCGTCCCAACGTGGTGGGGCGCGTGGACTACGGCTACAGCAAGGAAGGCGGCGCGGTGTTTGCGGGCCTGGACTTCCCCTTCTGAGGCGGAACGGACGGCGGATGAGGCGCGGGCGCGGCGGTCGGGCCGTTCGGCGGCTCCTGGTGGGAGGGACGGTCCTCTGGACGGTCCTGGCCGGGGCTGGCTTGCAGGCGCGCGCGGAGGGATTCGGACCGTTCTCGGTTCGAAATTTCCAGCCGTTCCAACTTCTCGTGCTCGGCATGCCCGGCGAGCGGGCCGCTGTGGTCAGGCCAGGCACCCTGGACATCCGCGTCGAGCTCGCCGAGACCGCGACCATCTTCGACTCGAACACCCCGCCCGTCAACGCGGTGGTGAAGTTCGAGCAGCTCCGGTCCGGGCTCTTCCTCCGCTACGGCCTGACCGAGCGCCTCGAGGTCGGCCTCGAGGTTCCGGCCCTCTACCGCTGGCGGGGGTTCGGGGATGGCGCGATTCGGGCCGTCGAGGGGATGACCAGCGGGGTGGCGCCGGCGCGCAAGAGCCTCAGGAACACTCCCTATGCCTTCAACGTGACCAAGAATGGCCGGCCGCTGTTCAGCGGCACGGATGGCGCCCTCGGGCTCGGCGACATCACGCTCAGCACGAAATATCAGATCGTCACGGAGAGCGAGCGGCGCCCGGCGATCTCGCTCCGGGGCGCGCTGAAGGTGCCATCGGGGGACGCCGGCCGGTTCTTCGGCAGCGGGCATCCGGACGTCGGGGTCGGGGTCGCGCTGGAGAAAAAGCTGGGCGCGCGGTGGATCGTCTATCAGAACCTCAACGGCATCGTCCCCACGGGCACCATTGCCGGGCTGGCCATCCAGCCGGGTCTGTCCTCGATCACCGCGGTGGAGTATCTGTGGTCGCCGGCCTTCTCGCTGACGGCCCAGTTCGATTACTACTCGAGCTTCTACCGGGACACCGGCACGCCGGTGCTGGACCGTGGCGTCACCGAGGTCACGGCGGGCTTCAGCTATCGGCTGCGGCCCAACGTGCTCTGGCAGGTGTACGGCGTCGAGAACGTGGACCTGATCACGGGCAGCGCGGCGGACTTCACGCTGGCCACCGTGGTGACCTACCGGTTCGGCCCCTAACCCGAAAGCGACTAGGGTAAAACGCTGTAATCCCAAAATGATAATGTCCGCTTCTGCCAAAGTAGGAATGTCCTCTTCA
>CAZTUO010000260.1:0-4914 GCA_964616355.1 uncultured Nitrospira sp. | reverse complement strand
TCTGGTCCAACCAGCGGCTGCCCTACACGCAGTCCGGGCAGTGGGGCTACTTCCGGGTGCTGCCGGCGGGCGACCAGCGAATTCTCCCGCTGGATGGCGGCTCGGTGGGAGCCAAGCGAGCGGAGGCGCCGCTGGCCCAACCGGCTCAGGCTGTCCCGACCTCGCTGAAGTAAGCGCAAACGAACCTGGGCACGACGGGACGGGGGAGCCGCACGACACAGGTGGGCTCCCCCGTGTCGTTTGCGTTGTCAGCCAACAGCCAATAGCGAGCAGCTTCCCGCAACCGGAAGGCCCTGACAGCGTGGGGCTCGTCGCTACGCGCTGCGAGCTGTTCGCTCATTACCAGGGAGACCGGCATGAACCGAAGAGCGAAGATGATCCTGCGGTGGGTGGGAGGTCTCGCGGCGTCGTTCGCGCTGAGCGGCGGCGGGGCGCTGGCATATGAAGAAGGGCCGGTGACGGACGGCGGGCGCCTCACCGGAACCGTGAGCTTGGCCGGGAAGGTGCCCCGGCCGAAGGGGTACAACCTGACGACGCTCCCCGATCCCATCTATTGCGGGCGGATCTCCGACGGGCGAGGGTGGCGGCTGCTCCAGCCGTTCGATGTGGGGCCCCGTGGGGAGTTCCGCGGCGTGGTCGTCTTTATCGAGGGCATTCGGCAGGGGAAGGCCTTTACGGACTTTAAGCCTCCACGGATCGAGGCGCGGGACTGCCGCTTTCTCCCCTTTGTCACCGTCGTCCGGGACCATCATGAGGTCACGGTCGTGAACATGGATCCGGCCATGCACGACATCCAGGCCTATGAGACCTCGCACCTCGGGCCGCGCGTGCTGTTTAACGTGCCGTTGCCGATCAGCCCCAAGTACCCGGCGCAGGCGGGGCTCAGCGCGCACTTCCACAAGCATTACGAAGGGCAGCCGGTGACCCAGGTGGTGACGATGAGCAAGGGCCGGCGGGTCTTTTTGATGCAGTGCGGCTTCCACGTGTACATGGAAAGCTGGGGGCTGGCCGTGGACAACCCCTATTACGCCGTGACGGATCAGGACGGACGCTTCGAACTCACCGACATTCCGCCCGGCACCTATCGGGTCAAGATCTGGCATCCGTACGTGGCCAGCGGCGCCGCGCTGGAAGAGACCGTGACGATCGAACCCAATGGCCATGCCACGCTCGATGTCGCGATCCCGGCTCCGAGCGGGCGCCTGTACGCGAACGAGATGGTGGACCACCCCTACGTGCGCTACGGGCTGACGGAGGACCAACAGATCGTCCCGACGCTGGAAAAGCAGACGTATTGAGGGGCCGTTATCCAGGCCTCCCCTGGCTCTTCGACAAGCTCAGGGCGGGCGATTCTGGCCTGGGAGGGGTGAGGTTCCATGCGGCGGTCTTGCGCCGAACAACGGTCCGTGGCCTCTGTGGCCGTCGGCGGGCTGCTCGTTCTGCTCCTGGCCGGGCCCGCTCACGCGAGCGGCGGGCCCGGCGGGCGGGCATCGAGGCAGCCCGACGGGACGCCAACGACGACGGTGACGTTCGAAGGGAATCGGATCACCGTCACGTTTGGCCCGGTTGACCTGCCTTCGGCCCACGAGGGCGAACTGGCTGCGAGCCTGCCCAAGCATATCTTCACGCTGCCGGAAGAGTCCTGGCTGGTGGGGTTCCGATCCGAGATCTTCACGAAGGACGGCGTCCCGCTTCCCCGCCAGTATCTGCACCACCTCCTGCTGATGAATCTCGACAGAGAAAGCGTGTCCTGCCCGGGCGAGCCGCTGTTTTTCGCCGGCGCGGGCCTTGAGATGACCGAGGTGCGGCTACCTGTTGGCTACGGCGTGCCCTTGGCCAAAGGACACCGGATTATGGCGATTGTGGCGTTCTACCATGGGGTTCCGCCCACGAAGGACGTCATGGCACGCTTCACTATGGACTTGGCGCCCAAGGGGGCGCGGGTTCGCCCATTGGAGGTCTACCAGGTCGGGGTCAACGTCGTCTGCTACAGCCAGTTCTCCAAGCGGCGCGCCGATGAGACCGATGAGGGCATTGCCATCCAACCGGGCGTGCAGGTGGACCGGGCCCCGCTGCGTTTCCGGGTGGACGGCTGCGTGAAGTTTGCCTATCCCCACGGGCACGATCAGGTGCTGCTGATCGCGCTGGAGAACAAGACGGCCAAGCGGACGCTTCTGAGGACCGTGCCGGACGTGGCCCCGGACGGATCATTCCGTTCGTTTCGTCCCCATCAGGTCTATCAAACCGGGCAGGGGTTCGAAGTCAATACCACCGATGACTATGAAATGGTCATGGTGCATCACCGGCCGCTGCACGATCCTCATCCTCACCATGGGATGGGCAATTACCTGCTGTATATGGCGCCCGGCCGCTGTGGGCCGGACGGTGTGGCGGCCCGATGAAGGGGCTTACGGGAGGAGGCCGAGGACGGGATGGACGACCGGCTGATCGGCGATGAGATGAGGCTGGACGAGGCGCTGGCTCAGGTCGCGTTCGAGCAGGCCCACCGCGCCTATTGGGAGCAGCACGAGTTCCTGTTCCTCGAGCGGGTGCTGCCGCGAGCGCTCGTCGAAGCCTGCATCGCGGACGCGGAGCGGATGCGGCCTCGCGTGCACCGCAATTACATTCCCGGGCACAAGCAGGGGGGGAGCGTCAGCTTCTACGATCTGAGCGCAGCCGCCCCCGCCATTCTGGCGCTGTATCGCTCGCCGGCGCTCCGGCGGTTTCTCAGCCGGCTCGTGGAGGCCGACCTGCACCTCTGTCCGGACGACGATCCGCATGCCTGCGCCCTCTACTTCTATACGGAGCCGGGCGACCACATCGGCTGGCACTACGACACGTCCTACTACGAGGGAGCGCGGTATACGGTGCTCGTCGGCCTGGTCGAACGGTCGCAGGCCTGCCGCCTGGTCGCCGAGCTAGCCCGCGGGAATCCGGATCGTCCGCAAGGGCTCGTCAGGATTGCGATGGATCCCGGCTCCATGGTGATTTTCAACGGCGACAAGCTGTGGCACGCGGTGACGCCGCTCGCGCTCCGCGAGGAGCGGATCGTCCTCACCCTCCAGTACGTCGTCAACCAGAGGATGCGCCCCTCCAAGCGGCTCCTCTCGAACCTCAAGGATTGTTTCGCCTACTTCGGGCCGGCGGCCTTGTGGCGGCGGGGGCCTGACCGGAACCGCCCGCGCGAGCGGACCGGACAGGGATCGGCGTGCGATGGTCAGCCGTGGGCCTCGCTCGCCGGGTGGTCAAGGCTTCGCCGGACGCGGACGGCCGAGTGCTGATGGCCAAAGTCATGAAGCGCGGAACAGCCGGCTGGAGCGGCGTCGCCGCGTGCCTGCTCGCGATTCTGTCGAGCGGATCGGGCCTCGCGGGCCACGACCGGCCGACGTGGCCGCCGCTCTGGACCCCGCTCGTGGAAGTGGAGCGGCTGGCGGCCATGGAGGCCCCGGAAGGCATGGTCACGGTGCCGGCCGGCTGGTTCCTCATGGGCAGTGATCCGCGGCAGGATCGGGACGCCGGCCCGCAGGAGCAGCCGCAACACTGGGTGTACCTGGACGCGTTCGAGATCGACCGTTTCGAGGTGACGAATGTCCATTATCTGCGGTTCGTCCTGGCTACCGGCGCGGCTTGGCTCCCCTATTGGACGGGGGAGGGCTTTCCGGAGGCGCGGGCGTGGCATCCCGTGATTGGCGTGAGCTGGCACGAGGCCGACGCCTACTGCCGGTGGGTCGGCAAGCGTTTGCCGACCGAGGCTGAATGGGAGAAGGCGGCCCGCGGCGTTGACGGCCGTCTCTTTCCCTGGGGCAATCAGCCGGCAGGGTGGGGCCGGAGCAACATCGCCCATGCTGGCACCAAGCGCGGCCTGCGCTATCCGCCGCTCGCCAACGTCAATCGCTACGAACGCGGGGTGAGTCCCTATGGGGTGTATCAAATGGCGGGCAATGTCGCCGAATGGGTGGCGGACTGGTTTGATCCGGAGTACTACCGACATAGCCCCACCTCCAACCCGAGGGGGCCGGCCCGGGGCACGGACCGGGTCATTCGCGGGGGATCCTGGCACGAGGATCCCGAGGTGGCGCGCTCCGCGGGACGCGGCGCGGCCGCGCCCGAGCACCGGTCATACCTCATTGGGTTCCGGTGCGCCCGATGACGCCAGCGCGGATCGGTCACGCCGGGCCCCACAGCGAGGGGACGCCGCGGGGGCACTCATGCAACTGACCGTCGTGGTGCCGGAGCACCTGATCCGGGAGGCCCCGGTCGCGTACGCGATGCTGCGACAGGCGCCGCGGGTTTGGACGGAGCGCGAGGGCGAGACCGTGCTGTGCGCCTGTGCCTTTCCGGACTTGCCGGGGCAAGTGTCGGCGGCGGTCCAACTGCTCGCGGAGCTGGTCCAGCTCCGCGAGGTCCGCGCCTGGATTGGGGACCAGCCGGTGCGCAGCCTGACGAAGCTCTGGAGCACGGCGCTCTGCTATCGCACGAGTCTGAGGGAACCGGACGCGCGCGCCTATTGCAGCCGACAGGCCACCAGGGTCGGTGGGGAGGCTGGCTGCGCCCGTGGGACCTGTGAGGTCCGATGCCCGTTCATTTGCGTGCGGTGCCTGCAGGTGGTCCGGGAGCAGGGCGCCATGCCGGCACCCGATCAGTGGCGGGCCATCGCTCGTCAAGCGGAGGTAGATTGGTGTCCGAATCTCGACCTGCCGCCGCCGGGATCAACGGGATGAACGCGCCAGTGGTGCCAGGTGCGGGGCATGGCATTGGCGGGCGGTGGCTGGCTGGGGCCTCACGCCTGACTGAAGAGGAGTGCCGGTATGTCGGGAACGGGGTTCGAGACGCTCAATCGGATCGTCAACATCCTCCTCCTGCTCGCGGCAGGGTGTGCCTTGGCCAGTCTTGTCTGGGGGCTGGACGTGGCCG
>CAZTUO010000259.1:0-4921 GCA_964616355.1 uncultured Nitrospira sp. | reverse complement strand
TTCACGGTCGAGGAGTATCACCGGCTGGCTCAGGCAGGCATTTTGAGCGAAGACGACCGGGTGGAGCTGCTCGATGGGGAAATTGTGGAGATGACCCCAATTGGGAGTCGGCATGCGTCCTGTGTTGATCGGTTGACGCGGTGGTTTGATCGCCGGGTTGGCGACCGCGCTATCGTCCGTGTCCAGAGCCCCATTCGACTGGGGGAGCACTCGGAGCCCCAGCTGGACCTGGCCTTGCTCAAGCCCCGGCCCGACTTCTACGCGCAGGCCTACCCTGGTCCGGCGGATGTGCTGCTCCTCATCGAAGTCGCCGAAACCTCGGCCGACGCAGATCGCGAGGTCAAACTCCCCCTCTAGGCGCGCGCTGGGATGTTAGAGGTCTGGCTCGTGGACCTTGCGACAGAACAGGTGGCGGTCTACCGAACGCCTGGCCCCCACGGCTATCAAGAATGCCGTACCCTCAGGCGCGGCGACCAGCTTGCGCCGCAGGCCCTCCCGGATCTCGCGTGCTCTGCGGATGCCGTCCTGGGCTAACGTCCGTGTCGTTGGTCGGTTCGATCGAGCCGTCGTGGCTGGCCCTGACGGCCCTCCCGTTTGTCGAGGGAGCCAGGGCATCTCACCCATCCCTTCCCCTGTAGTCGAGCATGTCCTGTGCGAGATCGTCCTTCGCCTCGTCCGGCTCCATCACAACAAGCCGCCTCCCGGAGGCGGCACGCGCAGCTTCGCTGGACTCCGACCCGAACTGCGCCAGCCGGTCCCGGTGCTCGACGAGGACGGCCCCGTACTCGGGCGCACGCAGCACCGAGCGCAGGCCCCTGCGGAGGCCGTTCAGCCCGCTTCCCACCTCGGCGACCTTGATCCTCTCCTCGCAGCGAACGCGGCGAGCCGCGCCACCTGCCGGTCCAGGTCAGCCTTCTGGTCGGCGGATGACACCCGGGCGGACAGAACGGCGCCCGTCTCCTTCCGCTCCGGCATGGCGATCGGAATCGTGCCCGCCAGCAACGGGGGCGCCGGAACAGGCAGCTGGCCGTGCTTCCACCAGAGCCAGGCCGTTTTGTAGGAAATGCCGTTGGCACGCGCCCAGGCGAGCAGCTTCCTGTAGATATTTTCCCGCTATATGAACAAGGTCGTCTCGGCCGTGGAGGCGAGGGCGAGGATCGCAGGCAGCCCCATCACCTCGTCCACGTGCTTGGCCACGACCGCGGGGTCCACGCCCATGTATTCAAGCCCCGCGCTGCAGGCGACGAGCCGGAACTGCCCCACCTGTCTGGCTTGCTGAAACATCTCGGAGATCGTCGGCACCTGCTTTTCCCGGAGGAGCCGGGCGACCTCCTGCGCCTGCCCGCTGTATTCAGCCGGGAAATCGTACTCATCAAGCCGGCCTTCGGCGAGCTTCTTGATGGTCCAGAAGAGGAGCACGACTGTGACCTCCTTGCCCATGGCGGCGGCGGTCAGGCCGATCGTGGCCACCTGGTGGAGCTTGTCGTAGGTGGCGTTGTGCGCGTAGATGATAAAGCGCGGGTGTTGGCTCACGGCCGCTCCGGTCCATGGGTGATGGGGAAAAGTCGTGGGCGGCGGTGAGCGGATTATAGCGCCCGATCCGGAAGGTGACAAGCGCTACCGCTGTGGGGGCAGGGGCAGCGGGAGACCATGGCGGGCGGCAGCCGCGATCGCCTCGTCGTAGCCGGCGTCGGCGTGGCGGAGGATGCCGAGCGCGGGATCGTTCGTGAGCACGCGCTCCAGCTTGGCGGCCGCCTCCGGCGTGCCGTCGGCGACGACGGCCTGGCCGGCGTGCAGCGCGTAGCCGATGCCCACGCCCCCGCCGTGGTGGAACGACACCCAACTCGCGCCCGAGGCCGTGTTGAGCAACGCGTTGAGGATCGGCCAGTCGGCGATCGCGTCGCTCCCGTCCCGCATGGCTTCCGTCTCCCGGTAGGGCGACGCGACCGATCCAGCGTCCAGGTGGTCCCGGCTGATGACGATCGGGGCCTGCACGCGGCCGGTCCGGACCAGCTCGTTCAGCCGGAGCCCCATCGCCGCCCGCTCGCCGTAGCCAAGCCAGCAGATCCGCGCCGGGAGGCCCTGGAACGCCACCCGCTCGCGCGCGAGCCGGATCCAGCGCTGCAGCGCTGCGTTCTCGGGAAACAGTGCGCAGGCCGCCTCGTCCGTAGCGGCGATGTCGCCCGGCTCGCCGGAGAGCGCCACCCAGCGGAAGGGGCCCTTGCCCGCGCAGAACAGCGGCCGGATGTAGGCGGGGACGAAGCCTGGAAAGGCGTAGGCGTCCGGGACGCCGCGCTGGTGGGCCATCGTCCGGATGTTGTTGCCGTAGTCGAAGACCACCGCCCCGGCCCGCTGAAAGTCCAGCATGGCTCGCACGTGGGTCGCGATCGAGTCGAGCGCGCGCTCGACGTACTCCGCGGGGTGCCGCCGGCGGAGGGCCACGGCGTCCGCGAGCGAGAAGCCCGCGGGGATATAGCCGTTCAGCGGATCGTGGGCGGCGGTCTGGTCGGTCACGAGGTCCGGGACCACCCCCCGGCGGACGAGCGCCGGGAGCACCTCGGCGCAGTTGCCGACCAGCCCGACCGAGCGGGGCTGCCGCGCGGCCCGGGCCTCTTCGATCCACGTGAGCGCCTCGTCGAGCGAGGCCGTCATCCGGTCGCAGTAGCGGGTCTGGATCCGCCGCGCGATCCGCGCCGGGTCCACCTCCACACACAGGATCGCCGCGCCGTTCATCGCGGCGGCCAGGGGCTGTGCGCCACCCATGCCGCCCATCCCGCCGGTCAGCACGAACCGGCCCGCGAGATCGCCGCCGAAGTGACGCCGGGCGGCGGCGGCGAAGGTCTCATACGTGCCCTGCACGATACCCTGCGTCCCGATGTACATCCAGGAGCCCGCGGTCATCTGCCCGTACATGATCAGGCCCAGCGCCTCCAGCCGGCGGAACTCGTCCCAGGTCGCCCAATGACCCACCAGGTTCGAGTTCGCGATGAGCACGCGCGGGGCGAAGTCATGCGTGCGGAGCACGCCCACGGGCTTGCCGGACTGGACCAGCAGCGTCTGGTCGTGCTCCAGCGCGTGCAGCTCGCGGACGATGGCCTCATAGGCGGCCCAACTGCGGGCGGCCTTGCCCGCGCCGCCATACACGATCAGCTCGCGCGGGTTCTCGGCGACCTCGTCGTCGAGGGTGTTCATGAGCATGCGCAACGCGGCCTCCTGCGCCCAGCCCTTGCAGCTCAGAGCCGGCCCGCGCGGCGCCCGGATGGAACGGCCTGGCCCGCTCATTTGCGCTTCGTCACCCGGGCCTTCACCCCGTTGATGAAGGCCTCGATCGCGGCGTCCACCTCGCCGGCCGTCATCGCGCGGTCGTGCGTCTCGCTCTCGTCCACCAGGTAAGTCCCGTTGTCAAGCTCCTGCCGGACGATCACGGTGTTCTCCGCCGTGACCTCGATCATCATGAACCATTCCTTGGCCCCCTTCTTGATCACGACCTCCTTCCCCAGCCCCTTCTTGGTGACTTCGATCTGAAGATCGCCGTCCCCGCGGCCGGCGGCGGGGGGCTCGGGCGGGGGCAAGGGCTCGGCGGCCACGCCCGGGCGCGGCCAGGCCAAGAGCAGGAGGAGGGCCGCGGTCAGCAGGCTCGACGGCAGACGACGGTGCGGGGTCGGCAACCGGCTCATAACAGGCTCCTCGGTGCAGGTGAGCGGGACGTTGCGAGGATCTCGCTGAAGGTGTCGCTCGCGACCAGGCTCCGGACCCGTTCGATGTCCGGCGCCAGGGCGCGGTCTCGCTCCAGGCGGGGGACCACCCGGCGGATCGCGCGGATCGCCCGCTGGCTCCCCACGCCCGGCTGGAGGGGACGGTGAAACTCCACGCCCTGCGCGGCGCAGAGCAGCTCGATCGCCAGGATGGACTCGACGTTGTCGAGGATCTCGCCGAGCTTGAGCGCCGCGCCCATCCCCATGCTGACATGGTCCTCCTGGTTGCCGGAGGTCGGGATCGAGTCCACGGAGGCGGGATGGGACAGGACCTTGTTCTCGGAGGCGAGCGCCGCCGCAGTCACCTGGGCCAGCATGAAGCCCGAGTGCAGGCCCGGGTGCGGGCTCAGGAACGGCGGCAGGTTCCCGTACTCGGGGTTGGTCAGGCGCTCGATCCGCCGCTCGGAGATGCTGGCTAGCTCGGTCATGGCGATCGCCAGGTAGTCGAGGACGAGGCCCAGCGGCTGCCCGTGGAAGTTGCCCCCGGACAGGACCTCGCCGCTCTCGGGGAAGACCAGCGGGTTGTCCGTCACGCTGTTCAGCTCGACGAGCAGCGTCTGGCGGACGTGCGCGATCGCGTCGCGGACGGCCCCGTGCACCTGGGGCATGCACCGCAGGCTGTAAGCGTCCTGGATCCGCGGGCAGTGCAGGTGCGACGCGCGGATCTCGCTGCCCGCGACCAGCGCCCGCAGGTGGGCGGCCACCGTCGCGTGGCCCGGGTAGGGCCGCAGCCGGTGGATGCGCGGATCGAAGGCCACCGGCGTCCCCTTGAGCGCCTCTAGCGACAGGGCGCCGGCCACATCGGCGACGTCGGCCAGCCGCTCGCAGCGGCGCAGAGCCAGCAGCCCCAGCGCGAGCATGGCCTGAGTGCCGTTGACGAGCGAGAGCCCCTCCTTGGCCTGCAAGTCTAGGGGCTTGAGCCCGATCTTGGCAAGGGCGTCGCGCCCGGCGTACCGCCGCCCGCCGACGAGCGCCTCGCCTTCGCCGACCAGGACCAACGCGAGGTGCGCGAGCGGTGCCAGGTCCCCGCTCGCGCCCACGGAGCCGCGCGCGGGGATCACGGGCAGGACGTCGGCGTTGAGCAGCGCGAGCAGGGTCTCGACGACCGCCGGCCGGACCCCGCTGTGCCCGCGCGCCAGCACGTTGGCGCGCAGCAGGAGGATGCC
>CAZTUO010000258.1:0-4927 GCA_964616355.1 uncultured Nitrospira sp. | reverse complement strand
TACTTTCTTATACAAGGCCAGCCACATAGCCTAAAAAGGGTCTTTCGCACACCCATGGTCTTTCCTCTTCCCCCTGCTTGCGGAGGCAGCCAGGGGGTCCCCCCCAGGAAATCCATTGCTTCAGGACCCTCCTGCCCTCTCGTGTCCTGCCGGTCGTTCCTATTCCCACCGTCCACAGGGCCTACGACCATTCCTACTACTCCGGACTTTCTTTGTTCCTAGGACCCCTATTCGGAGGGAACCCCCTGTCGTCGCTACGGGGTGTTACAACGCCACGACCACATCTGCCCCGAAAATCATCGTCAGCATCTCGCCATAGGACAAACTCGAAGCAGAGGACAACGCATGACGTGCAATCACATCCTCGCCCAAGACATAGACTTCTGAGGCGGGAAGACGCTGGGGATCGAGATGCACGGCATCCTGGAGGAGAATCACCTGGGTTCGTTCGTCCGCTGGTACGGGGTGAGGAAGGAGCGTGTGGGCAAGGTCCAGCGAGGCTTTTGTCAGGAGATAGAGTCGCGTGCGCATAACAAGAGTCCTGCGGCGGTCTCCCTGTTAAAACACCAGGACGCGATCGGCCTTTCCGATAAGGATCGCAAGCTCAGGAAGCGAGGCTTCCCTGACTGCAAAGGCGCGATCGAGGCCATACTGAGCCAGCGCCCCTGTCGGAACGAGGAAGGGAATCTGAAGTTGCTGGAGCGAAGGGCGATATTTCTCGAGGATGTCCGCATCCCGCACGTCGTCGATGTCCTCGGCAAGGAGGAGCGGAGCGTGATCCAGCAGCACGACCGTGAGCGGGTTATCCCCCGCCCCCAGCCCGAGTGCGATTCGCAGTGCCTCGACGGCACGATGCGTCTTGCGGGGATCGGCACGAATGACGAGGACGACGCTCGGGGCCATAGCTCCCCTGACAGGCTATCCCTAGTTAAAGGCGATGAAGCGGTCGCATCCATTAATCAGGTTCGAGAGGACGACAAGGCCGCAGAGGCTGATCTCCTCCGGAAGGCCCTCCGTCGAAACCGAATGTTGCTGGCAGCCATACGCGCAGACGAAGAGCTTCGCTCCCTCGGAGGACAGCCGGGTCAGCCGGCTGTCGCGCAGGTTCTTCACGCCCTCGTCAATAAGGTACAGGTAGACATCCACATGGGCCCGCAGAGCTTCCTGGCAGAGATTGGCCACCGTGATGATGTTCGGATGGGACGGAGGGGTGGAGAGCAACACGCCAAGTTTCTTTTTTTCCATGGAAATCCACAGGATAGGATAATCAAAAAGTTATTGAAATTTCGAGATATTTACTCTTTTCGGAAGAGGAATGTCAAACAAAAAAATCGGGGTCCGCCGGAGGCTCGCTGAGGCGGGCGCGGAGGGAGGCTGGAGGCTCGAAAAGCGGGCGCTCCTCCTGTTTCTTGCTGTGCATATCGCGGAGGAGAATCATCCCTTTGGCGACCTCGTCATCCCCCACGATGAGGACATAGCCGGCGCCCAGGCGGTCCGCCTGGCGGAGGTGGGCCTTGAGAGTAGAGGCGCGGTAGTGCATGTCTGCCCGCACTCCGGCCTCGCGGAGCAGGTAGAGGAGCCGTAGCGCAGCCGGGCGGCCCTGTTCGCCGAATCCCGCGACGTACACGAGGCGAGGTCGAGGCGGGACGGACGCTTCGGGCAGCATCAGCGCCACGCGCTCGAGACCCACCGCGAACCCCACCCCTGGAGTTGGAGGTCCCCCGAGGGCTTCAACGAGCCCGTCGTATCGTCCTCCGGCCCCGACCGCGTTCTGGGCGCCCAGGTGGGTGGACGTGACCTCGAAGGCCGTGAGCGTGTAGTAGTCGAGGCCCCGCACCAGGCGCGGGTTCTCGACGACCGGAATCTCGAGGCCGGCGAGCCCATCGAGCACCGCGCGGTGGTGCCGCCGCGCGGCCTCCCCGAGGTGGTTGGTCAGCAGCGGCGCGTCGGCCGTCGCCGCCCGGCATCCGGGGTTCTTGCAATCAAGGACCCGCAGGGGATTGGTGTCCATCCGCCGCTGACAGTTCGCGCACAACCGGTTCCGGCGGTCGGTAAGGAACGCGACCAGGAGCGACCGATAGCTGGCTCGGTCCTCGGGAGTTCCAAGACTGTTGACCTCGAAGGCGAGCCCAGGCAGCCCCAGGTCGCTCAGGAAGCGCCAGAGGAGAGCCATCACCTCGACATCGGCGAGGGGGCTCGGACTCCCGAACGACTCGACCCCGAACTGATGGAACTGGCGGAGCCGCCCCGCCTGGGGACGCTCGTGGCGAAACATGGGACCGAGGTAGAAGTATTTCTGGCCGGGGGCCGTCGCGAGGTTGTGCTCGATGTAGGCTCGGACGACGCCTGCGGTTCCCTCGGGCCGCAGCGTCAGGAGCTTTCCGTCCCGATCCTCGAAGGTGTACATCTCCTTCTCGACGATGTCGGTCGTCGCACCGATGCTGCGCGCGAACAGCTCGGTCGCCTCGAAGATCGGGATTCGTATTTCCTCGAAGCCATACAGAAGAGAGAGGCGGCGGGCGGCGGCTTCGATCGCCTGCCACCGGGGGATCTCCTCCGGCAGGATGTCCTTGACGCCCTTGATGCCGCGAATCATCGGTCGCCCGCCCCGATCCTCGCCAGCGCGGCGAGAGATTGACGGGCACTATAGCGCCCGAAATTTCCGCAAGTCAACGCGCGTGGCCGCGCCCGTGAATGCCGCCGCAGAATCTGCTAGACTGGGGCCCGCGCCCGGGAGGAGGACCCCGATGCCCTACCCGCACCGTCTCAGACGCTACTTCCTGACCGGCCTCCTCGTCCTCGTGCCCGCCTGGGGCACGCTGCTCATCATGGAGACCCTCTTCACAGCCCTCGACGGGCTGATCGCAGACCTCGCAGGCCCTGCGGTCAAGTCCGATGTCCCGGGGCTGGGGCTCGTGATGCTCGTGCTGATCATCCTCTTGGCCGGCGCGGTCGGCGCGCACCTCATTGGTCAGCGAATCCTGCGCGCGGCGGACGATCTGATGGAGCGGATCCCCCTCGTGCGCAGCATCTACGCGACGCTCAAGGGCATGACGGACCTCTTCAACTTCCGCAGCCGGTTCGGCGGAAGCCCGGTGGTCGTGTTCCCCTTCCCGCGCGACGGGCTCTGGGCACTGGGCTTCGCGATGGGGCTCGCGCCCGATGCGCTCCAGGTCTCCCCAGCGGGCCCGCTCGTCACCGTGTTCGTGCCGACGGCCATCCATCCATTCACGGGCTACCTGGCGTTCATCCCCAGGGGGCAGGTCATCCCCGTGAACCTGTCGCCCGAGGACGCGATGAAAGTGGAGTTCTCCGCCGGCCTCTTCCGTCCGCGGGCGGGGTGGCTGACCCGGCGCGTGCCGGAGGGACCAGACCGGGGGGGTGCCGATGCCTGACCCGATCACCGTGCGCGACGCCCGTCTGGATGACCTCGATGTTCTGGTCGAGTTCAACGCGGCCATGGCGCTGGAGACAGAGGGCCGGTATCTGGATCGCGGGAGACTGCGGGCCGGGACCCTCGCGGTGCTGGAGTCGCCGGGCCGGGGCTTCTATCGCGTCGCCGAGCTGGCGCAGGAGGACAGCCGGCGGGTGGTGGGGCAGCTCCTCGTCACCGCCGAGTGGAGCGATTGGCGCAACGCCGCCTTCTGGTGGCTGCAGAGCGTGTACGTCCATCCGGCCTGGCGCCGCCGCGGCGTCTACCGGAGCCTCCATGAGTCGGTCCTGCGCGACGCTCGCCAGCGGCCGGACGTCTGCGGCGTCCGCCTCTACGTGGATCGGGACAACCGGATCGCGCAGACGGTCTACCTCCGGGTGGGCTTGCGCCGGTCGTCCTACGTGATGTTCGAAGAGGACTTCGTGCTGGATACCGGCGCGCGCCAAGTGGGTCCGTGAGCCGGCGGCCGGCGCGCCGGGGAAGGGGGAGAGGTCACGGATGAGGAGACATACGGGGAACCGAGCGAGGCTGGCGGCGCTGGGCCTCGGCCTCAGCGTCGTGACCGGCTGCGCGTTCAGCCGGGGAAACGTGGGCGATGCGTTCCATGAGGAGGACGTGGCGGCGCTCCGGAAGGGCGAGACCACGCGAGCCCAGGTCGTGGCGAAGCTGGGAGCGCCGGATCGCATCGTGGCGGCCAACGGGCGTGAGATCTTCCAGTACTACCGCTACGACCTGAAAGCCAGCAGCCTGCTCTTGATCCTCGTGAACTTCAGCCGCTTCAATATCAGGAGCGATGACCTGTACGTCATGTTCAACCAGCAGGGTGTGGTGGATGAGGTGGTATTCGGCAAGCGGACGGACCGGATGGAGTTCCAGTGGTGGCCGTTCGGGGAGTGACCCCGCCGCCGGGTGGCGGACGCTCCCCATGCTGGTCCTGGTGCCCGTGCTTGGGCTCTCCCTCGCGGGCTGCGGGTTCGCCAGCTTCGTCCGGCTGTCCATCAACGATCAGATCAAGCCGGAGGACGTGGGCTTCGTCGAGTCGGGGCGGACGACGCTGAGGGAGGTCGTGACCAGGCTGGGACCGCCGGACGAGATCGAGGCCGTCGGGGACGGGGCGGTCGCCCGGTACCATTTCCGCGACGTGAAGTACTCGCGGCTCAACCTGGGCTGGCCCGCCCGGTTCTTTCTCCCCGTCACCCCGGACCTGATCCTCGCGGGCGGAGGGCTGGGGACCGACGTGTTCCAGGTACGCTTCGACTCGGACTGGATCGCCCTGGAGCAGGCCTTTGCCCGCCACGCCGACTCGTCTCGCTACAAACCCTGGCCCTTCGCAAGGGGAGACGTGCCGTGAGCGATCCCGGGCAGGATCCCGAGGCCCGGCAGCGGGCATTGCTGCAGGCCCCGTCCTATCGCCGCGCGGACCGGGACCTGGAATTTCTGGCGCGCGATGCGCTCCGGCCGGTCCGCCTTCAGCTCGAGCTGCTGAAGCCAGAG
>CAZTUO010000257.1:2241-4967 GCA_964616355.1 uncultured Nitrospira sp. | reverse complement strand
AGCAAGGCCTGTGTGACCTGGGCCGCGTCGCACCAGATCCGCGTCGCCGCGGGATCCACCGCGAGCACGACCTCGACGGGCGTCCGCACGAGCCCGTGCGTCGCGAGTGCCAGTGCGTCGCGCACCAGGGCCTCGGTCGCGTGCCACTGCGCGCGCGGGCGGCTCGGCTGGGTGTACCCCAGGAGGTTCGCCAGCAGCCCGTCCATCGCCTTGACCGCCATGCAAATGTGGTCCGCATACCGCCGCCGGTCGGGTTCCCGCGCCAGGTCCCGTCGCAGGAGCGACGCAAACAACTCGATGCTCCCCAACGGGTTCCGGATCTCGTGCGCGATCCGGCTCACCATCTCGCCCATGGCGGCCAGGCGGCTCCGCCGCTGCAGACGCTCTTCGAGCCGCCGCACCGTCGAGATGTCATGCAGGAGCGCCAGGCTGCCGGTGACCCGGCCGTCGGCTCCCCGGAGCGTCGTCCAAGAGAGGGACAAGGCAGCACCGTTCGGCGCGGCGAGCGGATAGCTCCCGCCGGCCAACCCGGCCTCGGCCAGCACCGTCGCGAGGGGTCGCCCGAGCAGCCGCTCCCGGGGGACTCCGAGCAGGACTTCGGCGGCGCTGTTGCAGCGGACGACGGCTTCCCGCTCGTCCGCCACGAGCACCCCGGTCGTGAGCGACTCGAGGATTGCCTCGAGATGGGCCTTGATCTCGTCCTTCTCCCGGAGGTGCGCCCGCAAGGCCTCGTTCGCGGCGGCCAGCTCCAGGTCCGCCTGTTCCAGCCGGGTTCGAAGCGCCCGGTAGGCATCCTCGAGCGTCGCCGCGGCCCGATCGAAGCTGCGGAAGGCGTGCTGCAGCAGGCGTATGTCCTGCGTCTTAGGGGCGCCCGGTGCCATGTCGGCCCCTGTCTGTCTTTTCATGCTTTTTGGGGGGTACAAGATCCGCCGCCAGCGCGAGGGCGACCCGCGCCATCACGGGATCCGCCGCCTCGGCCAGGAGCGCATCCAGCGCGACCTCGGCCGTCGCCGGATCGTCCTGGGCGCGGCGGAGCCGGACGATCTGGAATCGCGCCCAGTCCGCCGCCCCGCCTGTGGGCGCCGTCTGCAGGACCAGGCCATACCGAACCAGCGCGGCCTCCACGCGCCCTGCCTCTGCCAGGAGGTCCGCGTAGCCCAGGACCGCGCCGGGGGCAGTCAGCCCGCCCGCCTGCTCCGCCTCCGCGTACCGCCGGAGGGCCTCCGCCCAATTCCCCTGCACAACGAGCGCGGAGGCGAGTGTCAGCAGGACGGCGGGCCGGGCCGGCTGGGCGGGATACCGGGCGAGCCACAGGCGGCTCACGCGGACGGCGCTGGCTGGTTCCCCCGCCTCGAGCGAGGCCGCGGCGAGTAGCCGCAACGCCTCCGGCCCCCACCGGCCGAGCGGATATTGGATGCGGTAACGGTCGAAGACCTGCCGGGCCGCGGCGAAGTCGCGCTGGTCCAGATAGGTCTGCCCCAATCCGATCAGCGCCGCTTCCCGCCAGGCTTGCGCGCCGTGGCTCTGCAGCACGACCTGGTAGAGCCGGACCGCTTCGGGCAGGAACCCCAGCCGCCGGTCCGCCCCGGCGATCCGGAGGAGCAGGTCGCCGCCCGCGAAGACCCGTTCGGCAAACATCCCGAGCCGGTAATAGAGCGTCACCGCCGTGAGGTCGTCGCCGCGGTCGAGCGCAAGAAGGATTTCCGGCGCGAGCAGCTTGGCGAGCCGCCGGCTTGCCCGCTCCGGCCAGGGATCGTCGGCCAGGCGGCCGGCCCGCCCGATCACCATCTCGTAGGCCCGGATCGCCTCCGTGCGCTCCCCATCGGCTTCGAGCAGCGCGGCCAGATGATAGCCCGCTTCGCTCCCGAGGACGCGGCTCTCGTACGTCACCGCGAGCTCGTGCAGGACGCGCCGCTGCCCGGTCGGATCCCACCACGGAACCGGTCCGCCGCGCAGCAGGGCACGGACCGTTTCATGCAGCGTGCGCTCGGGCCGGGCGGCTAGCCGCTCGTGGCCCAGATCCACGAGCCGCAGGCGCGCGAGGGCCTCTCCGAGCGTCCCGGGATGGCGGGCTGCCGCCAGCTCGTAGAACAGCCCGGCGCGATCGAGGGCGCCCTGGCGGCGAAAGCTATCCCCGATCTGGACCAGCACCTCCGGCGCCGCGTCGCCCCAGGGACGCAGGTTGTAAGCGAAGAGGTAGAGGCGGCGGGCGTCCGCCTCGCGCCCCAGCTCCATCGCCAGCGCGGCGTACCGGAGCAGCGACGCCGGCCGGCGCTTGAGGAACTCCGGCCACTGCTCCATGGTCCTCCGGTAGAGAGCCTCCGCCTCGTCCAGCCGCCGTTCCGCGACCAGTACGTCGGCGAGTCCGACCGTCGCATATTGCAGCAGCCGCTCGTCGTGCGTGCGCTGGCGGAGCGTCCGGAACGCCTGCTCGGCCTCGCCCCACCGGGCCCAGCCGACGTAGTTCTGGGCGAGCCCGAGCCACGCCCGGTCCGCATCGGGCCCGTCGGGCAGGTCGGTGAGCGCCCGCTCGTACGTGCCCTGGGCCTCGATCCGCAGTCCCATCGCCGCATAGAGGTCGCCCATGCGCCAACGGGCGCGGAGCGCGTTGGGGGAACCGGGACGTTCCACCAGGAGGGCCCGGTACGCATCAATCGCTTCCATCATCCCCCTGGTACCCGGCTTCTCGCGGAGGAGCAGCTCCGCGAGAAAGGCCCGCGCTGGCT
>CAZTUO010000257.1:0-2207 GCA_964616355.1 uncultured Nitrospira sp. | reverse complement strand
CCTAAAGGCCATACGCGCCCACGGGAGGTTGCCCTGCCGATAGGAGGCCACGCCGCGCTCGAAGACAGCGGCCGCCTGCCCTTCAGCGGGCGGGAGGACGAGCGGCCCGTCGTCGGGCAAATCGGGCAAGGTAAAGGCATCAGGCTGCATGGGAGCGTCGGGGCCGGAGCGTGGAGCCACCGCTGGTGACCGCCCCTGCGAGAAGGAGGACTCGGCGCCCCCCACCGCGGCCACCGGCACCGCAAGGAGCATGGCGATCAAGACGGATGAAAGAGGAAAAGGTTGCACGGTCCCGGTAGGTAGCAACTTCCATGCCCCCAGTCCCCACGCAGGTCTGGCGGAAGAGGCGTCAGGATTTCTTCCGGTTGCGCGCGCTCGCGCGCGGCGAGCGGGACAATCGGCGGGTCAGTGTCGCGGGGCTTGACGCAACCGGTCAAGCGGTTGACGGTCTGGCTCGTGCGGCCGGAGGCTCCGCACGATTCTCAAGCGGACGGGTCGCCGGCGAGCAGCTCCGCCTGTCCCTTGGGATCCAGGCCCTTGCGCTTCAGCTTCTCGACGAGCGTCGTCCGGTTCAGGTGCAAGAGCCGCGCGGCCTGACTGATGACCCCGTTGGCCTGCCGCAGGGCCTCACGGATGAGCCGGGTTTCGTAGGCCTCGATCTCCTTAACGAGATCGATGCCCTGCCCGTTGAAGCTCACCGGCTCGGCAGCCGCCGGGGGGGGAGCCGGGCAGGCCAGGATCTTCTCGGGGAGATCGGCCACGGCGATGCGCCCGGCCTTTTTCAGGATGGCGATCCGCTCCACCAGGTTTTCCAGCTCACGGATATTGCCCGGCCACGGGTAGCGCGACAGCGCCTCCAGGGCGTCGGGGTCGATGCCCTGGATCGCCGTCCCCTTGGTCTCGTTGACGCGCCGCATGAAGTGCTCGACGAGCAGCGGCACGTCGCTTAGCCTCGCCCGGAGCGGCGGGAGCGTGATCGGGATGACGTTGAGCCGGTAGAAGAGATCCTGACGGAAGCGCCGCTCGCGCACCGCCTGCTCCAGGTCCTGGTTGGTCGCGGCGACGATGCGGACGTCCACGCGGATGGTCCGGCTGCCGCCGACGCGCTCGAACGCCCGCTCCTGGAGGACCCGCAGGAGCTTGGCCTGAAGCGGGAGGCTGATCTCGCCCACCTCGTCCAGAAACAGCGTGCCCCCGTGGGCCATCTCGAAGCGCCCGATGCGCATCCTCTGGGCGCCGGTGAAGGCCCCTTTTTCGTGGCCGAACAGCTCAGACTCCAGGAGAGGCTCGGGAATGGCTCCGCAGTTGACCGCCACGAGCGGGCGGTTGCGCCGCAGGCTGTTGAAGTGGAGCATGCGGGCCACCAGCTCCTTGCCAGTCCCACTCTCGCCCTGGATCAGGACCGTGCTGTCGCTGTCCGCGACCCGCTCGACAAACTCCACCACCCGGCGCATCGCCTCGCTGGTGCCCACGAGACAGCCGTCGCCGTACCGCTCCCGCACCGTCTGCTTCAGCAGCAGGTTCTCCCGCTTCAGCACCTGGAATTCCAACGCCTTCTTGAGCACCAGCCCCACGGCTTCCATCTGGAGCGGCTTGGTGAGGAAGTCGAAGGCGCCGGCCTTCATCGCGCGCACCGCACGCTCGATCGTACCGTAGCCGGTCATGACGATGCAGGCGATCTGGGCGTTCACGTGGAGCACGTGCTCCAGCACATCGATCCCGTCCATGCCCGGGAGCACGAGGTCGGTCACCACGGCCTGCACGGGCTCGCTCCTCACCATCTGGAGCGCCGCCTGGCCGTCCCCGACGGCCGTGACCTGGTAGCCTTCGTCCTCACAGAACTCGCGGAGCATCTCCCGAATCGCCTCCTCATCATCCACGATCACGATGTGCGGCAGGCTCATGATGTCCCCCGGCGTGGCTGTTTGACTGTCAGAGTTACGGGAACAGAAGGAACGAGGCGGCAAACTACACGATTAGGGGAGTCCCTGACAAGCAGGAACTTCTACGCAGTTGGGAACGGTTGTGTCCCGATTTCCGTAGAAATTGGCTTCTCCCGGCATCTGGCGTGATAAATGGCTCACACATTTGCCCTAGAACTCACGATCTCCTTTCGGTCCATACCCAAGCCTAGGCCCTCAAGCTGCTCGTGGAGCCTCCTCGGCCGCGTCTGGCGCCAGGTCGCGCCACCCATCGATCCGTCGCAT
>CAZTUO010000256.1:0-4993 GCA_964616355.1 uncultured Nitrospira sp. | reverse complement strand
TGATCGCGCTTGCAGCGGTCCTCGGCGACGGCGCGTTGGCCCTGCGTCGCGTCCGCGGGGATCCGCGCCAGGCACGCTTCGAGGCTGTCGGCCGGTAGCGCGGCGGCCGCCCCGCCGACGGCCCCGGGTACAGGCGCACGTGCCTCCTCGGTCGTCGCACAGGCGGCGGCGAGGAGCAGGGACGCTGCGAGTGAAGCCATGATACCGGATCGCCCGATCTTCATAGACCTGTCCCTCCTTCTTCGGATCGTAAGAAACCAGCGGGGAGCGTAGCGCAGGCGGCTGCCAAAAGGCAAGCGCTCACCGCTTCGTCGCGGAGGCCGCGCCCGTCTCCGAAGATGCCAGCAGGTCCTTCCTGGTCGGGACCTGGGTCAGGATGTCGGCCCGCGCCTGATGGATGCCGGGGAGCCCCTGCCCCATCGCGTAGACGAGCCCGCCGACCTTGGTCCCGAGAACCAGCCGGCCTTTGGTCTTGCCGTCCTTGGTCGTGGCGGTGAACTCGGCCGACGGGGCCGTGAGCCCATAGGGCGCGAGCGGGCCAGCCTGCTCGACCACGCGCAGTTCCGCGGGCAGCGCCACGACGCGGCTCACGAAGAGGTCCGCCTTCTCCTGGTTGAGCTTCTGGTCCGGCTGATCCTCCAGCACCCAAGTCCCGCTCTGGTTGATCAGGACGTACTGCTCGTCCCGGGTCTTGACACCGAGCATGGCGATCTCGTCGTAGTCCACCCCGAGGAGGCGCTTGTCCCTGAGCGCGAACAGCTCCTTGGTCAGGTCCTTGACGGCCCCGGGACTGATCCGGTAGATCGGCGCCTCGTTCGTGGTGACCGCGTAGGCCTCCCCGGAGCTCGCCTCGAGCTGGAAGAGCTTGAGCGTCTGGTCGGTCCCCCCAGCGTGCAGGGTGACCTTCACCTGCGGCGTGGTGAGACGCTTGGCGAGCGCGTCGCGCTCGGGTCCAGGGTCCACGAAGCCGAGCGCCTTGAGGTCCTCGAGCCGCTGCAGCAGCAGCCGCACTTCGGTCTGGTCGGCCGGCGCTTCGATCGGGAACCGGATCTGCCACCGTTCCTTGGCACCCTGCGGGACACGGTAGAGCACGATCTCGGACTGCGGGAAGGTCAGCCGCAGCCGCTCGGTCTTGGCCTGATCAACTCGGAGGACCTCCTTGCGCCGGAAGGTGAACAGGGTCTTGTTCAGGAAATCCTTCGGCGCGAGGTCGGTCAGCAGCACCTGGCCGTCCGACGCGCGCAACGCGTAGAGGCTGGAAGAGAGCGGCCCGCTGTCGCCGATGGACAGGGTCTCCTGGCGGTCGCCCGCCGTTACGGTCAGGACCACCGACGGCCGGTCGAGCCCGAAGGGTGCCAGGTCCGCTCCCTTCTCCCCGACCACGCGGGAGACCTTCCCAAGCACGAGGGCGCGGACGAGGCTGTCCACCTCCCGGACGTCCGCCTCCGTCTCGATCGGCGCGGTAACCTTCCAGGTGTGGTCCGTTACGGCGGCGAGCCTCACCTCGTCGGCCAGCGACTTGACCAGAAGGCCGGTGATCTCCCGCTCCTTGAACGGCAGGAGCTGTTTCTGCTGCGCCTCCGCCTCGGTCTTCGCGCGCTCCGTCGGCAGCTCGACGAGGGCCACGTAGGTGGCCAGCGCGGCCAGCACGATCGCTAGCAGAAGCGTGACGAGGTAGCGCTTCATATTTTCAGAGACGCCGGCGGCGCCGCCAGACGACCAGGCCGTACAGGAAGGTCGCCAGGGGGAGCAGCAGCACCTGAACGTACAGCAGGAGGCGCTCCTGCGTCGGGTTCGGGATGAACGGCCGGAAGGCTGGCTCCTTCGGGGTGATCGAGATGAGGTCCCGCTCCTCCGCCAGCCAGCCGAGCGCGTGCAGCAGGAAGTCTGTGTTGCCGGGGAAATTGACGTAGGCATTGCTGGCGAAGGTGGAGTTGCCGACGATGACGAGGGCCGGCCGCGGTTTGCCTTCTTCCGGTGGCTGCTTGGGCGTCAGCGCGGCGGCCAGGGGGAGCGGCCCCTGCACGTCCTCCCGCTCATCGAATTGCACGACGCGGCCCTGCGGGTGGGTTTCCGCCCAGCTTCGGGGCGAGGTCCGCGCCAGCGGCACGAAGTCCCAGTCCTTGCCCTTGTCCTCATTGAAAGCCACGTGGCGGGACACGGGGAACAGGACCGCGAAGTTGAAGTCCTGGGTGATCTCATGCTCAGTGAACGTCCGGATCAGCAGCGCGGAGAGGTCCCCGAGGGCCACTCGGTCCTGCAGATCCACGAGCACGCCGCGGCCGAGCTCGACGCCCCACTGGCCGAGCAGGCCCTCCAGCCCGGCCTCCGACTCGGGGTCCACGAGCACGAGCAGCCGCCCCCCATCCTGCACGTAGCGCCGGATGCGCTCCTGCTCGTCCGCGGTCACCGGCCGGCGCGGGCCCGCGAGCACGAGCACGGCGGTGCCGGCCGGCACCGCCTGCTCCTGGAGCAGTGAGACCGTACCGACCTCGTAGCCCTGCTTGACGAGCGCCTCCTTCGCGAGCGAGAACCCGCCGCGCTCCCGATCCTCGAGCGCCCGCTCGCCGTGGCCTTCGAGGAACAGGATCTTCTTTTTTCCTTCCTTCGAGACCCGGATCAGCGCGCCGGTCAGCTCGGCTTCGGAGGGCGCGGTCACGCGGGTGGATTGCTCGCCGCTCTCGATCACGGCCGTGTCAGCCCGGGTGATCCCGTAGCGGCGCGCGATGCCGGGCTGGCGTTCGGGGTCCACGAACTCGACCTTCACCTTGGCGTTGGCCTGCTGGTAGCTCT
The DNA here is from genome assembly GCA_964616355.1 of uncultured Nitrospira sp. Classification (GTDB taxonomy): domain Bacteria; phylum Nitrospirota; class Nitrospiria; order Nitrospirales; family Nitrospiraceae; genus CAZTUO01. The sequence goes on along the minus strand of CAZTUO010000256.1, from coordinate 2,200 downwards.
CCAGCAGGTCGCGGTAGGCGTTGTAGCCGGCGCTGCGCTCCTGGGAGAAGACGGTGATCTTGACCTCGCGCGGAAGGCTCCGCAACACCCGGTGCGTTTGCGGCGCCAGCGTGAAGCGCTGGGTTTCCGAGAAGTCCCAGCGCCAGGAATGGCGTGCGGCCAGAAAATTCACGATGACCAGGATCGCCCCGAACAGGAGCACCATCAGCACGCTGTTCACGCCCAGCCGGGTCGAGCGGCGGGTCGAGAAGGTCTTGAGGGTCTCGAAGTGAGCGACGAAGAACACGATCAGGCAGACGAGCGCCAGCCCCTCGCAGAGGGTCACCAGCCAGAGCTGGTCCGGTGCGAGGCTGTAGGCGACCAGGCCGGCCACCGCCAGCCCGCCTCCGAGGACGCCGATGCTGGGGATGAGCCGCCTCATTTCCACCGTTGAGATTCGACGACCCGGTGGGCCAGGAAGAGCATGAGGGCCAGGCCGCATCCGTAGTAGACCAGGTCCTTGGTCTCCAGGAGTCCGCGGACCATCCGGTCGAAGTGTTCGATGAAGGAGAGGTACGACAGGACGTTGCCCAGCGGGGTGTCGCCGAGGACGGAGCCTAGTCCGCCCAGAAGCCAGACTAGGATCAGCAGCCCGAAGCTCACGAACGCGGCGACGATCTGGTTCTCGGTCAGCGCCGAGGCGAACACGCCGGTCGCCAGGAACAGCATGCCCAGGAGCGCCAGCCCGAGGTAGCCGGTCAGGACCGGGTTCCAGTCGAAGCTGCTGTAGAGCGAGAGCGACACCGGCACGAGGCCCGTCACCCCGAGCAGGCCCAGGTAGATCAGGACCAGCGCGAGGAATTTCCCGAGCACGATCTCGTTGATGCCGACCGGGGACGTCATCAGCAGCTCGAAGGTCCGGAGCTTGCGCTCTTCCGCGAACACCCGCATGGTCAGGATCGGGAGCACGAGGAGCAGGACGATCGCAGTGCTGTAGAACGTGGGCCGGAAGACCAGGTCATTCAGGTTGAGCTGGGCCGCCAGGCCCTGGAGCTGCATCATGCGGAGAGCCTGGTTGCCCGCGTTCACCACCGCGAGGTAGGCGAGCACCCCGAAGATGAGCAGGAAGACCGCGCTCACGACGTACACGATCGGCGAGACGAAGGCCGCCCGCAGCTCCTTGGCGACGATGGCCTGGACGGGGGTCATCCACGCGCCTCCTCCGCGGCCGGGGCGGGCTCCCCGTCCCGCGCCGGAGCCGCGGCCTCGACACCCTCCTCGTGCTGGGTGAGCCGCAGGAAGACGTCCTCCAGCGTCATGGTGACCGTCTTCAGCTCCAGGAGCCCCAGGCCCTGCCCGACGACGAACCGCGCGACCTCCTCGCGCAGGTCGCGGCCCAGTTCGGCCTCGATGAGGAACGCGCCCGGCTCGCCGGCTTCGAACACCGAGAGCACACCGGGCAGCGCGCGGAGCCGATCCGCCAGGTCGGGCGGCGCGGTCCGCACGGTGACGCTGATCTTCTCCGACCGCCGGAGGCGCGCGGACAGGCGCTCGGGGCTGTCCTCGGCCACGATCCGGCCGGCGTTGATGATGACGACCCGCTGGCAGACCGCGGTGGCTTCGGGGAGGATGTGCGTGCTCAGGATGACCGTGTGCGAGCCGGCCAAGCTCTTGATGAGCTGGCGCATCTCGATGATCTGTTTCGGGTCCAGGCCGACCGTGGGCTCGTCCAGGATCAGCACAGGCGGATCGTGGATCAGGGCCTGGGCCAGCCCGACCCGCTGGCGGTAGCCCCGCGACAGGTTGCCGATCAGGCGGTGGCGCACGTCGCCCAGCGAGAGGCGCTCGCACACCCGCTCCAGGCCGGTCCGCAGCGCGGCTGCGCTCATCCCCTTGAGCCGGCCGACGAAGGTCAGGTATTCGGTGACGGTCAGCTCCTGGTACAGGGGCGGCGTCTCGGGGAGATAGCCGATCCGGCGCTTCACCTCCAGGGGTTGCTCGAAGCAGTCGAACCCTGCCACCGTCGCCGTGCCTGCGGACGCCGGCATGAAGCAGGTGAGAATGCGCATCGTCGTGGTCTTCCCCTAGCCGTTGGGACCCAGAAAGCCGACGATCTCGCCCGCCGCCACCTCGAAGGAGACGTGATCCACCGCGCGCACGCCGGGGTAGTCCTTCACGAGGTCGCGGACTTCGATCATGGCGCCCATCAGGCCCCCGGCGA
>CAZTUO010000255.1:0-5059 GCA_964616355.1 uncultured Nitrospira sp. | reverse complement strand
GTCCCGGATCGGACGGTCACGCGCGTGGCGGACCGCGGAGCGAGGCGGGCGCAAGAGAGGGGGCGAGCCGGACGGCGCGCGCGGCCAGGGCCTCGGCCGCCCGGCTGGCGGCTCCCGGCTCGGCCAGGGAGCACGCCGACGGGGCCGCCTGGCTCTTGGCCTGGCTCCGCACATCGGACGACTCGGACGGATCGAGCCCGCTCGCGTCCAGGATCTCCTGATCGGCGAGCGGCACTGTCCCCGGCCAGTCGGCGGATCCCACCGGAGCGGGTCCGTAGAGGACGACCCCAAAGAGCAGAACGAACAGCCAGCGCGCCATCCTCCAGCTCGCAGCAGGGGTTCCCGCAGGGACCGCAGGTTCGCCCGCGAGGCCCTCATTGAGACGGAAGTTCTCTACGTACCATGTTCGAGCGGAGGAGTCAACGAGCTTTCGGGCGGACCCGCGTCGGGGACGGCCTCTGCCGCCGGTGCCCGCCGCCGGAACCCAGCGGGGGAGCGTCGCATCGAGCCCCGCACGAGGAGGAACTCGTACAAGCGGCACGCGAGGGCCCCGTTGTACAGAGGCAGGCGGCGCGCGGGCCGAAGCCCGATGAGCTGGGGCAGGCGGAGATCCGCCGTGAACAGATACGCGCGCCAGCCGTGGAAGCGCCGCTTCAGGACGTCCCCCAGCCGTGGGTAGAACGCGGCGAGGCTAGCCGCGTCGCCCATCCGGACGCCGTAGGGCGGGTTGGCGATCAGAATCCCCGTCTCGGCCGGCGGCTCCAGCTCCAGGATATTCGCGCACCGCAACGAGACCGTATCGGCGAACCCGGCCGCCTCCAGATTGGCGCCCGCCGCCGCGAGTGCCCACTCGTCCCGGTCGCAGCCGAACAGGCGCCCGCTGGCCGGCGGCACACGGCGCGCGCGGGCAGCGGCACAGAGGGCCCGCCACGCTTCCGCGTCGAAAGGCCTCAGCGCCTCGAAGGCGAACCGCCGGCCGAGTCCTGGTGGGACGTTTCCCGCGATCAGCGCGGCTTCCAGGAGGAACGTTCCGGCGCCGCACATGGGATCCAGGAGCGGCTGGCCGGGGACCCAGCCCGTCAGGTGCAGGATGCCGGCCGCCAGGTTCTCGCGGAGCGGCGCTGCGCCCGCCGCCCGCCGAATCCCCCGCTTGAACAGGGCTTCCCCGGACGTATCGAGGTAGAGAACGAAGGTGGACTCCTCCAGGAAGAGGCCCACGCGGATGTCCGGCCGGCTCGTGTCCACGCGGGGACGGATGCCCGTGGCCGCGACGAACCGGTCGCAAATGGCATCCTTGATCCGCAGGGTCACGAAGTCCAGGCTCCGCAGCGGACAGCGGATCGCGGTGACCGTGACTTTGATCGTGCGGCGGGCCGAGAACCAGTCCGGCCAGGGAAGGGCGACGGCGGCCCCGTAGAGGTCCGCCTCCCGCCGGTAGCGCCCCTCCGCCACCTGCCAGAGCACCCGACTCGCGAGCCGGCTCTCCAGGTTCACGCGGTAGCAGAGCTGGAAGGGGCCCGTGAACCGCACGCCCCCGGGAGCCGGCCGGATCGCCCCCGCGCCCAGCTCCGCGAGCTCCCCGCAGAGCGCCGCCTCCAGGCCGCGCGGGCAGGGCGCGAAGAAGGTCTGATCGCCCGTCACCGGGCCAGCTTGAGGATGGTCCGCCATTCCTCCGGCGTCACGGGTTGGACGGACAGGCGCGAGCCCCTCCGCAGGAGCACCATCCGCTCCAGCCCCGTGGTCTTGCGCAGCTCATCCAGCGCAATGGGCCGGGCGAACTTGCGGAGGAACTTGATATCCACCATGTACCAGGTGGGCTTGGCCGGGTCGCTCCTGGGATCGTAGTGCTTGTCCTTGGGATCGAAGGCCGTGTGATCCGGATAGGCCTCTCGGACGACTTCCGCGATCCCCACGAGGGCGGGCGGGTCGGCGTTGCTGTGATAGACCAGCACCTGGTCGCCGACCTTCATCTCGCGCATGAAATTCCGTGCCTGGTAGTTCCGGACCCCGTCCCAGCAGGTCCGGCGGCCCGGCGCCCGGCGCAGGTCGTCAATCGAAAAGACGCTCGGCTCGGACTTCATCAGCCAATAGCGCGGCGCAGCCGCCATCACCCACCTCCTGGAGCGCCAGATGCTCGTCGCTTGTGTCTATCCACGCCCGGTGCTATGGTGGGCGCGCCAAGCTGAGCCATTGTACGACAGCCCGGTGCGCCGGCACCATCCCGCGGCGTGCCCTCCTGCTCAGCTAGGCACGAGTGTTTACACCTTGAGAGGAGTGATGAGGCCTATGTCGGCCTTTTGGTTCGGCCTGTACAAATTCATGGGGTATGCCGCGCTGCCCTTGACCTGGCTCGTGATCCTCCAGGGCGCCCTGACGCTGCTGGTCTTGCAACGGTCCTCACCTCCACGGCTCCGTTGGGTCCGCATCCTGACGGTTGTCGTGTTTCTGCTGAATCTTCTCTGCTCGACGCCAATCGTAGCCCGGACCCTCATCGGCCTGCTCGAGCAGCAGTACCCGCCGTTCGATCGGTCCTCCACGCAGAAGTTCGACGCGATCCTCGTCCTTAGCGGCGGCGTGGCGTCCCAAGGCAGCCTTCGGCCCTCGACCGAGCTCTCCCCGACTAGCCTCGAGCGGACGCTGTGCGGCGTGGATCTCTTCGCGGCGGGATTCGCTCCGCGGCTGGTACTAGCAGGGGGCGACACCGCCATCTTTGGCGAGGGGCCGGTCGAGGGGGAGGAGATGCGGCAACTGGCGCTTCGCCTGGGGGTTCCCCCGGAAGCTATCATCGTCGAAGGCCACAGCCGAAACACGTACGAAAACGCCCGCGAAACCCGGCGCCTGTTGGGCGAGCGCCCCGTGCTCCTGGTCACCTCCGCGAGCCACATCCCGCGGGCCCTCGCGTTGTTCAGGAAGCAGGGGCTCAATGTCACCCCTGCTCCTTGTGACTACTTTGCTACGAACAAGCCGGGCGACTGGTCGGGCACCGATCTCTTTGATTTTCTGCCCGACGTGTGGGCTCTCTATATGACGACCCTCGCGATCATCGAGGTCGTCGGGACCGCGGTTTACCATCTATCCGGTAAGCTCTGACACGACAGCAAGTCAACGAGCTTGCCACGGCCTGCGCAGCGGCCCCGCGACAATCCCGCGAGCAGGTGCTCGTTGGCGACCCAGCGCTCTCGCCGGTCTGGTCTATCGTGGACGCGCCAAATCGGCTGGTCACTGGTGATGCCGCTCCAGGTAGTCGAGCAGCGCCCGGTAGGTCAGCTCGCGGATCCGGACTTTGGACAGGATCGGCTCGCCCAGGTTCGCCTCCAGCCATACCTGGGTTCGAATGTGGTCCTAAGCCTCGTCGCACACCGCCCACAGGTCGTGCAGGAAGCCGTCCGGCAGCCCGACCGATACGCCTTCCGACTCGAAGCGGTCATCCAGAATCGCCATCAGGTCCGAGAGCGCCTGATCCGGCCGGTAGGGCCCCGTGGCGAACCCGAAGGCTTGCTGGGCCTGGGCCTCCTGCTTCGCCTGCTCGACCAGATCCCCCATGTACGCCTTCAGTAGCCCGATCAAGTGGCCCGTGAGCTTCACCGCCGGCCCCCCCAGCAACGAGCCAGCCGAGCATAACAGATAGCCGGAAAAGCGCAAGCAGCGAAGAGCGGGCACCCCCCGCCCACTAGGCTCCCCTAGGTCGGAGGAAAGGAGGGGGTGAAGCTGACGGCTGTTCGCTGTTCGCTGTTCGCTGTTCGCTATCAGCTCTCAGCGGGTGTATGATGCCTCTCATGGCGGAATCCGGATCGGTGGAGCGCTTTGAAGTCTGCGTCAACACGCCGGCGGGCCGGCTCACGAGCACCGTGGAGGTCCCGACCGGGTTCGTGCCGGTCTCCGCCATCGTCCCGGTGCTGCGCCGGGTGGGCGAGCAGGCGCTGGCGCTCGAAGAGCAGCGGGCGGGGGCGGCGGGCGAGTCGGTGTCCTGTCGGAAGGGCTGCGCCGCCTGTTGCCGGATGCTGGTCCCGGTCTCCGCGCCGGAAGCCTTCGCGCTGCACGACCTGGTCGCGCGGCTGCCGGAGGCGCGGCGGCGCGCGCTCCGCGCGAAGGTGGCCGAGGCGTGCAGGCGGTTGGACGCCGCCGGGCTGCTCGGCCGGTTGACCGAGGTGGCCGAGACGGACCGCCAGCTCCAGGACGAGGACCTCGAGTCCCTCAACCGGGCGTACTACGCGCTGCGGCTCCCCTGCCCCTTCCTCGAGGACGAAGTCTGCTCGATCTACGAGGACCGGCCGGCCGCCTGCCGGGAGCTGTTGGTGACGACCCCCGCCGAGTGGTGCCAGGACCTCCTCCACCGCCGCGTGCGCCCGCTGCCGGTCGCAGTCCGCGTCAGCACCGCCCTGGGCTTGCTCTGGGCCGAGCTGACGGGCGGACCCGCCCGCTTGATCCCGCTCCCGGTGGCCCTGGACTGGGCCGAGCGCCACGAAGCTGAGCGCAGCCGGCGGTGGCCGGGCTCGGTGCTGTTCGAGCAGGCGCTGGACAAAGTCTGGTGGCTGCTGAGCAAAGTGTTTACAGAGGGGAGCCCGGCGCCATGAGCGCCAGACCGAGGGCGGGCGCGGGTCCCATCCGGATCGGCATCAGCGCCTGCCTCGTGGGCCAGCGCGTCCGTTACGACGGCGGCCACAAGTCCCAACCCTGGACCAAGGCGCTGGGCAAGCTGATCGAGTGGGTCCCGGTCTGTCCGGAGGTGGAGATAGGGCTCGGCACCCCCCGCGAGCCGATCCAGCTCGTCGGCTCGCCCGCCTGCCCGCGCCTCGTCGGGGTCGCGAGCGGGCGCGATTACACCGACCAGATGCGGGTCTATGCCGCGACGAGGCTCCGCGAATTGGCCCGGCTGGGGATCTGCGGCTATGTCTTCAAGGACCGGTCGCCGAGCTGCGGGCTTGACGGCGTGCCGGTACTCGCACCCGACGGGACGGAGGCTGGTGGCGCGGGACTCTTCGCCCGGGCGGTTCGGGCTCGCTTCCCGCGCCTGCCGGTCGCGGGCGAAGGCTGGCTGCGCGACCCGGCGCACCGGGAG
>CAZTUO010000254.1:0-5080 GCA_964616355.1 uncultured Nitrospira sp. | reverse complement strand
CGAAGGTCAGCGGGCGGTTGTCGAAGGCGGAGGGCAGGCGGAAGCCGTACTCGACCAGGCTCTTCTTCCGCGAATGATCGCCCTCGTACATGCCCTGCACCTGCGGGATCGTCGCATGGGACTCGTCCACGATCATCAGGAAGTCCTTCGGGAAGTAGTCCAGCAGCGTCGGCGGCGGCTCGCCGGGCGCCCGCCCGCTCAGGTGCCGCGAATAGTTCTCGATCCCGTGGCAGTAGCCCATCGCGCGGATCATCTCCAGGTCGAAGCGCGTCCGCTGCTCGATCCGCTGGGCTTCGAGGAGCTTGCCGTGCCGCTTGAACCAGGCGATCCGCTCCGCCAGTTCCTCCTCGATCCCGTTCAGGGCCCGCTCGTAGCGGTCCGGCGCGATCAGGTAGTGCGTGTTCGGATAGATCGGCACCTTGGGCAGCCGGGCCAGCGCCTTGCCCGTCAGCGGATCAATCTCGTGGATCGCATCCACCACGTCGCCGAACAGCTCAACCCGCACCGACACGGCGTCGGAGGAGGCGGGGAAGATCTCGATCACGTCCCCGCGCGCCCGGAAGGTACCGCGGTGGAAGTCCGTGTCGTTCCGCGCGTACTGGATCTCGACCAGCTTGGCGAGGATCTGCTCTCGCCGGATCTCCATGCCCTCCTCCAGGTAGAGCAGCATCCCGTGGTAGACCTCCGGCGAGCCCAGGCCGTAGATGCAGGAGACCGAGGCCACGATCACGATGTCGTTCCGCTCGAACAGCGAGCGGGTCGCCGAGTGCCGCATCTGGTCAATCGCGTCGTTGATCGAGGCATCCTTGGCAATATAGGTGTCGGTCTGCGGGATGTAGGCTTCGGGCTGGTAGTAATCGTAATAACTCACGAAGTACTCGACCGCGTTGTGCGGGAAGAACTGCCGGAACTCCTGGTAGAGCTGCGCGGCGAGTGTCTTGTTGTGGACGAGGACGAGCGTGGGCTTCTGCACCCGCTCGATCAGGTTGGCCATCGTGAAGGTCTTGCCCGAGCCGGTGACGCCGAGCAGGACCTGATGCCGCTTCCCGGCCTTGACCCCGGCCACCAGCTTCTCGATGGCCTGGCCCTGATCGCCGCAGGGCTTAAATGGCGCCACCAGCTTGAACCGATTCGTCGCCGGCATGCCTGGACTCCGGCAGGGATCATAACACAGCCCGCCCTCGGAGTTCGCTGGCTGCCCACGATCCTTGCACTACGTAGGAAAGGGCTATAAGGCGGCCACTTGCGCGAGTCCTTGAAGCTCCAGCGTCTCTTGGAAATTCCGGCTATGGCGAGAAAGATTTCGCCGATTGCGTCACAGCCGGATTCATTCAGAAGTGTGGTGATCCTCGTGCGCACACCGGACGAACACTCCAGCCGCCGCTATCTTCAAGACGTCCGCCAGCAGATCGAGAAGGCCTTGCCGTCGGGAACGCGCTGGCACGGCCCCCGCACCGCCGATCCCTTTGCCTGGTTCAACGCCTACAACCCCTGCTGAGCTCAGAGGCCCCTGGTGCCTACGGGATGCTCCCTTTTCCGTCGTCCCTGCGGAGGCGGGGACTCGGGTCGTCTCTGGATTCTCGCTTCCGCGGGAATGACGGGCAGCCCCAAGCCGCAGCACCTGCGGAAGCCTGGTTGAGTTCAAGAACGCCTCGTAGGCTCAGTGCGTGAACCGCCGATACGCCGCCCCCGCCAGGCCCAAGAGGCCCGCCGGCAGCCAGATCCACTGGATCTCGCTCGCCAGCACCTCCAGTCCGTAGGGCGTGAAGAATTCCGCAAGCCCGATGGGGGAGACCTTGACCGGACGCCAAGGCAGAAAATAGCGGCGGTTGTCGAAGGGCGCAAAGAAGGCGACGCCCAAGCCGCCGTCGGTCATCGCGTCCAGCACGCCGTGCGAGGCCGTGACCAGGAAGAAGTGCGCGACCAGGCCCCACCAGGATCGCGAGCCGCGTGGCGACTCAGGAAACTCCGTCTCGACGACGAGGAGCCCGGTCAGCAGGGCGAAGACCAACGAGTGGGTGAGCCCGCGGTGCCCGAGCGGATGGCCGTACTCGATCCCGAAGACGAAGCCGACCACGTCCACGTCCGGCAGGAGCGCACAGCCGATCGAGAGCCACCAGAAGCGGGCCGGCAGGTTCCGCCCCGGATGCACCCGACCGATTGCGAGCGCGACGACCGCATGCGAGAAGGCCGATGCCATGTCTGGTGAGCAGTCGGCCGGCCCGGCTGCCTGGTACCTTGAGCGGACGGGTTAGCGCACCCGCCGCCCGCTACCCCGGCTTCCCCCCAGCGCTTCGCCCCAGCGGGCCAGGAACGTTGTGACGAAGGCGTGTTCCTTGGCCGGCTCGACGGCGAGCGGCGCGAGCGCGAGTGCCACGGCCAGAGAAATATGGTATCCGACTGACCGGGAGGCCAGGGCCCGTTGGTAGGCCGGATGCGCCTGGTTGATCCAAACCGTGGACTCGACCAGCCGCGCCAGCTCCGGATCACCGGGGCGCTCTTCGAACTGAATGGTCAGGCCGTACCGGGCCGGCCGCTTGGCGCCGCGCCCATCCGGCAGCCGCGCGCCGCTAGGGGGTGCCTTTTCCCGGCTCGGTTCCGTTGGCTCCCCCGGCTGGCCGTTCGTCTCGCGCGGAGGTTCCGGCGGGGCAGGCCGGGCAGGCGGTTCCGGTTCCGCAGGAGCTAGACCTGGCGGGCCCGTCGGTTCTGGCCCCGATACCCTGCCACCGATCGGCAACCGCTTTTGCCCGCCCGCCCGCGGCTCGATCAGCGCGGCGAGCAGCGGGAAGTCCTGCGCCAGATCCTCCAGCACCCGTCCCAGGTCCCGCTCGAGCGGCCGCACCGCCCGCTGCCGGGCCTCCTCCGCCGGTTCGCGCATGTCGCCCCAGGCGTGGAGCTGCCGCGCGACCGCTTCCTGAAAGGCTTTGCGGTACGCGAGGTAGAGCGCGCCGCGCTGGCCCGAGCGAATGAAATCACCCTTGTTGAGCGTCAGGCAGGCGGCGAGCGCCGGCGCCTCGATCAGGCCTCCGATCCGCTCCGGGGCGCTCGGCGTGAGCCCGAGCCAGTCCCAACCACGCTTGATGATCTTTCCGTACGTGCTGACGGCGAGCCCGCGCCGTTCCTCCGGAAGCGGCAGGCTGTCGCGGATCAGGTACCCCAGGGCCGACGGCTTGCGCTTCCGGGCCAGACGGATCTCCAGCGGCGCCCGCTCTGCCGCGGCCCAGCCCTGGCGATCGAGCGGGGTCCCGTTGACCTCGATGGTTACCCCGTGCGGATACGCTCCGGCGAGCAGCGGCTCGACAGCAGGATCCAGCAACGGCTGAAAATGCTTGCGGAGGGCGGTTTCGATGAAACCGGGATCGAGCAGGGGCGACAGCGCATTGTGGAGCGTCAGCCGGACAGCGGTGCCCCGCGCCGGCACGAGACCGGGCGGGGGTACCCATCGCCATGGAGCGCGATGCCGCGAGGCGAGATGCCAACAGGAGGCCACGTGCGTCTGGCCGCGGCGCGTTTCGGTCAGGACCTCGGCACAGACAAGGAGGCCGAGCTTGATCCCGACGCCCGCGAACCCGATGCCCTGTCCCCGGGTCTTGGTGCTCGCCGCAACGTCATGATAGCGAGCCAACTCGCGCCGCTGCATACCAGTTCCATTGTCCACCACCGTCACGGTAGCCTGGGCCGGGTCAGCCATCACGGCGATGCGGCTGGCGCCCGAATCCAGCGAGTTGGCGATGATCTCCGTCAGAATCGTCTCCTCGAGCGGCCCGGCATAGGCATCGCGGAGGTCTTCGAGCAGGTGCAGCAGGTCCACGCGCGTCTCGCCCATTGGCAGCTCCCTTCTTCGGGCGACAGGATCCAGCGTTTCGCCGAGCCGCAGGCTTGCCGGTCGCGTTTTGCTTGTAACGCATCCCCCAAGGAAAGACAACTGGACTTCCGGCGGAAGGTTCTCTATGATCGGCCCCGGCCGGCCGCCCACGGACCAGCTCGGAGGGCTCCGCCATGACGGCACCCTGTCGCCGCGCCCTTGCCCGGCTCCTCCTCCTCTGCCTGGCCGGCCTGCCCGCCTCAGGCGGGGTCCAGGCCCGCACCCTCATCCTCGAGGGCGCGCTCGCCTCTGCGTTCCACGTCACGGACCAGGCCGTGATCGAGGTGCCGGCGGGAATCGAAGAATTCACCTATCACCTGGTCCCGCCGCCGTCCGTCACCACGAAGACCTCCACGCAGGCGGTCGCGAACTACCGTTACCAGGCGACCCCCGCCCCCTCCGCCGTCCAGGAGCGGACCGATCCCTACGGCAATCGCATCCTGGCGCTCGTCTGGCGCACGCCCGCGCCTGGCGAGCTCCGGATCGTCAACGAGTATGACGTGCGGGCGTCCGTGGCGTTCGCCCCCGTGTCCGCCGCGGCACCCTATCCGCTCCCCGCCTCCGCCATCTCGGCCGATGCGGCGCCCTATCTGAACCAGTCCGAGCTGGCCCAATCCGACGATCCGGCCATCCGCGAGCTGGCCGCCGGTCTCGTGAAGGGCGCGCGGACCCAAGGCGAGGCGGTGACCCGCCTGCTGCACTGGGTCGTGGATCATCTGCACTACACGCTGGAACCGGCCGGCTACGATGCGCTGACCACCAAGCGGGAAGGCAAGGGCAACTGCCAGAATTACACGCACCTAGCGATCGCGCTCCTGCGCGCCGCGGGGATTCCGGCCCGGATGGTCCGGGGGCGCACGCTGGAGAAGCCCTGGGAGGTGGACGAAGACAACGGCCGGCGGCGCTGGACCGCCCGCTGGGCGGCCGGCCGCCACGCCTGGCTGGAGATCTATTACCCGGATCAGGGGTGGCTCATGTACGACAGCCAGGCCTATCACCTGTTCGTCTCCACGCGGTTCATCCGGGTCGAGGTCGGACCGGACAACAAAGCGGCCCACACCGACGGGTTGATCACCTGGCGCACCCGGGGGGCGGCTAAGCCGAGGCTGGTGGACGTGCGGCTGGAGGCGCAATTCTCCCAAGACCAGGATGTCGTCAAGGCCCAGAAGGTGGAGTCTGTGCCGCAGAAGCTCATCTATGCCGCAAGCCTGGTGG
>CAZTUO010000253.1:2981-5083 GCA_964616355.1 uncultured Nitrospira sp. | reverse complement strand
TGGATGGGGCAGGATCGGAAGCGCGAGCCCCTGGACCGCTTCTTCGCCGAGGCCCTGCCGCCCCGCCGCCGCCGGGCAGTCCGTGCCGTCTGCGTGGACCGGTGGAAGCCCTTCGTCCAGAGCCTCCGGGCCCATCTGCCCCACGCCCGGATCGTCTCTGACAAGTTCCATGTCCTGCGCCATGCCAACGAGGCCCTCGACGAGGTGCGCCGGGCGGAGTTCTTCCGGCAGGGCGGGGAGGCCCGGGGGCTGATCCGCGGCAAGCGCTGGCTCCTGCTCCGGCGCTGGGCTGACCTGGAGCGCGAGGACCGCCAGATCCTCCGGGAGCTCTTCGCCCTCAACCGCCGGCTGGCCAAGGCGTACCTCCTGAAGGAGCAGCTGGGCCGCCTCTGGACCTACCCCGACGAGGGAGCCGCCCGGCGGTTCCTGGAGAGCTGGCTTCGGGCCCTGCGCTGGCAGCGGCTGCCGGCCTTCCGCAAGCTCGGCCGGCTCCTGACCCACCACCTGGACGGGATCCTCGCCTCCTGCCACGAGAAGGTCCCCTTCGGGGTGGTGGAGGCCATCAACGGCAACATCCGGGCCATGCTCCGGCGGGGCCGGGGGTCCCGCGATCACGAGTACCTGCTCCTCAAGGTCCAGCGGGCTACGGCCGAGAGGCGCCGGCTGCGGAGAGCCGCGTGAATACTGGGTCCTGGACACATTGTGATCAAGAGCGGATTTTTCCGCAGTTCCTGTACCATTTGGCCCATGGCGCTCGATCCGCTGCATCCCCCCATCTGGCTGCGAAAGCTCCACGTGTCCGCGCAACAAATCTCTCCAGATGATTACGCGGAGACCCCCGAAGAGGGCCTTCTTCGGGGCTGTGAACTTTCCGACGCCGCGCTCACCTTTTCCGCGGCCTGCGCCCGAGCCCTAGGTTTTGGCCCCCTGCCGCCACCTCCTCCCTTTGAGAATCCCTTCCGCCTCAATCAGGCTGCGGAGTCCTTACCCCAGGACCAACGAGGTGACCGTGTCACTGGCTGAGCAGGGACGGCTGGCTGATTACCTGCGCACGGTCATTGAAGCGTTGCCGAATCCGCCGCCGTTGTATTGCCTGGTCGGGGCAATGGCCGTGAACGCCTGGGGGCGTATTCGCACCACCCAGGACATTGCTCTGCTCGTGCTGTCCGAGGAGTCGGTCCAGTTAAATCTCACGAACGCTTTGGTCGCCCACGGGTTCCAACCAGACAATGCGTGGGTCGAACACAACCCCTTGGCGAAGGACCGTGTGGTCCGTCTCGCTCATCCGTCATTCCCCGGATTGCCGCTTGACCTCATCTTCTCGCTTGACTCTCACGAGGGGTTAGCGCTCGCCCGCCGGCGGAGCGTGGATGTGCTGGGCGTGTCAGTCTGGATTGCCAGCCCGGAGGACCTGATCTTGCTGAAGCTCAAGGCCAGCCGGCCGCACGACTTTGAGGATGCCCTGGGCATCGTCAAGAATCCCCGTCTCCACCTCGACCTGCCCTACCTTTGGACCTGGGCGGACCGGTTGGGCCTCCACGGTGAGCTTCATTACCTGCTCGCCGCCGCCGGATAGGCCGGCCGCCCGACGATCCGTTCCGCCTCCTCCCGGACCTCCGCGCGCAGAGACTCCGGTCTCACGACGCGCACCCCGCTCCCGAAGCTCAGCACCCAGCCAACCAGCTCGCGCGTGTCCGCGACCGTCAGTGTCATGCGCAACCGGCCGTCCTTGAGCGACGTCTGCTGTTGGTTGGGATGCCAGATGCGGTCCTTCACCCACGCGGCCGTCGCCCTGGTGAAGAGCAGCTCGACTTCGATCCGCGGCCCGCCGCGCATGACCGTGAGGGCATCCTGGACATAGGCGTCAAGGTCGAAGCCCAGGGGCATCTGGTAGGGATGGTCGGTGAGGGTGAGGGACCGGATGCGTTCGACGGCGAACAGCCGGACGTCCTGGCGCAGGTGGCAGTAGGCGACGAGATAGAGCCCGCCGGACGCGTACCAGAGCCGGTAGGGATCGACCTCCCGGCGCGTGACCTTGCCGCGCGACGCGGAGAAGTAGCGGAGCTGCACCGTGCGGGCCTGACCGATGGCCTGCGTGAGGC
>CAZTUO010000253.1:0-2960 GCA_964616355.1 uncultured Nitrospira sp. | reverse complement strand
TGTGCCCCCTGTAGGTTTTGTGCGGGCCGAGCCCTACGAAAAACAGGCCGCTGACCTGGTCCACGTACTCGCGGCTCGGGGACGGCAAGGCGGCGGCCTTGTTGAGGAGCGAGTCCAGGGCGGCCTGGACCTGGGTACCCTCCAGGGGCTTGAGGAGATGCCGACTGATGAGCAGCGCCATCAGCTCAGTGGGCGAGCAGGTCAACGCGGGGATGCGCTTGAAGCCGTCCATCAGGCGCCAGCGGATGCGCCCGTCTACCCGCTCGCGAACGAGCGGAAAGCCGACGGTCTCGAGCGCCGCAAGGTCCCGCCGCAAGGTCCGCACGTGCCGCGGCAGGTCCGGCGGCAGTCCCTCCAGCAGCTCATCGAGCGTGCGCCCGCGCGACGACTCGAGCTGGCGCAGGAGGTGCCACTGCCGGATAACCTGGTCGTTGCGCGACACGCGCGACCTCGCGACAGGGTTGCGGCTAGCATACCGGTCTTTTCGTACGCTCGCAAGCCGAGAGTGGCCGGGCCGGGTCGGTGGAGGGTCAGCGTTCCAGTTGAAGCTGGGGAAGCAGGCCGGGGGTCTGGGTGATGATCGTTTCGATGGCCGGTGCGGATGGCGGCGGGACAGCCGGCGGAGCGGCCGGAGCCGCCGCTGGGCCTGGCAGCGGCTGGCTGGGCACGACTGGCGCGCGGGCAGAAACCGGAGGAAAGTACTGGTAGTCGTGAAAACCGCCGCCTGGGGCCCGATAGAGGATCCCAGAGTTGCCGCTGGTATCCCGCTGGGCGCGGAACCCGCCCGGGTAGGACTGCGTGCTCCCTGCGCCGCTTCGCACACCGGCCTGGACGCCGCCGGTCTGGGCGGAGCCGACGGCGGGCAGGAGCAGCGCCAAGGCCAAGAGCGGGGCAAGGCGGCTCATGGGAGACTGGCTCATGGTGCCCAGTATGCCCGGTCCCACCGGGGAACGCAAGGAGAAGGTCCAGTCGAGCGGGATCGTTCCGACTTGACCGTCCGACGCCCGGCCCTGTATAACGTGCCCGACGCGCTGATCCCGCCGCAGAGGCCAGCCACGCGCCCGTAGCTCAATGGATAGAGCATCAGACTACGGATCTGAGGGTTGGGGGTTCAAGTCCCTCCGGGCGCGCCATCTCCAACGGAACCGAAACGCCGCGCCTTAAAACCGGATAGCAAGGCCGCCCGTCAGCCCGTAATCCGGGGCGCCAGCGGAGAGGCCAACCAGGAAGCCCGCATTGAGCCGGACCGTCTGCCCGAGTTTGTAGCTCAGGTCAACATAGAGGTCCTGCGGGTCCTGGAGCCCCGCGAGGACGGCCGACCAATACTCGTAGTAGACGCTGCCGAGCAGGTTGGGGGTGAAGTAGTAGCCAAGGCCGAGGTCGTAGTTCCATTGATTCTTCAGCGCAACTCCTGGGGGAGAACCGATAAAGGTGTAGCCGACGTCTGCGAACGTGATCCACCGCTCGGTCAGCGTCTTGGACAACTGGAGCCCGAATTTCTCGTCGAATTCCCCGGTGCCCAGCCCCTTGTCCGGGTCGGCTGTGGGGAACTTCACCCGGCCGAGCACGGCGACCGTGGGCAGCAGCCCCTTCTCATCGAGGAGATAGTACCGGCCCTGAAGCAGGGTATCCCCGATGCCGCTCTGGGTGACGCGGGTCACCGTGGTCCGTTCCTGCACGACCCTCCCGCCTCGGACGACGGTTCGCGTGGGGCAGGTCCCCCCCGTAGCGTTGGGCACGCCGCTCAAGAGCGTCACGTTGCAATCGCCCGTCACCCATAGGTACGAGACGATTAACGTCACATCGCCGTTATCGAACAAGCGGCGGATGGAGAGGGGAACCGCCGTGATGTCCGTTCGGGAGCTGGTGCCGTATGAACCCGAGGAATAGTACCCCGCAAGGCCCACTTGCCAATTCGGGGACTCATCAGCGCTCCAGCTTCGCTCAGGCACCGCCCCGAGGAGCAAGGCCAGGAGGACTGCGACTGCTAGGATCGGTCGGCATGGACCTCGTATGGAACCCGGAACGGTCGTGATCCCGGTCATCGTCATCATCCGGTGAGCAGTCTGCGGCCGAGCCTCTTCACGCGTCAGCAAGCCTGGCGGGTCCAGCTTCGCAAGATGTGCTTCTCGTCGAACCGTAGCACGTAGGCCCGGCAATGGCCGTCCCCCGTGTCCAGCCCGCCGAAGGGGCCGACTGGGCTGCTCTGATAACGGTACTCCCATTCGCTCCCGCCGGTGCTGAGGGCCCGCTTGGCGTGGGGGCTCCCCAGTTGCTCCGTCACCTCGGCCTCGGTGGCCTTGTTGACTGCCTTGTCGAGATACGCCGCCTGCCACGGGGTACAGGACAAGAGCCCCAGACATAGGACGCTGAGCCCCCACCTCGCTATGCTTGCCCGGCTGGTCATGGCTCTGTTCGGTTCCCCTCCACAGTGTAGCAAGGAGCCTGCCCGACGCTTGGCTGACAGAACCTCTTGCCTGAGGCCAGTTTTTCTGACGAGCCCTGCTGGCCGAGAACTACTTAACGAGCCCTGTCGGTATTTCTTACACCTGTTCCGGACATCGTAAAACCCTTGAGCGCAGTGTCCACCCTGCTTTCGCGGGGTCTTCTCCATCGTTCGAGCTGGGCGGCGGCGCCTAGGGGAAACCGGGAGGGGAGAGCGGTGAGGTATATCCTGGATGCCGTCGGACCACGGACTGCGATGGCCCTCTGCCCAGTCAGAGGGCCATCGTGTCGTGGGCCGCCTGCCGACAGCAGGCGGCTAGCGATTAAACGGGCGCTCGGGTTTCATCGGTCGCTCGGGGCGCTCCGGACGCTCCGGCCGCATCGGGCGGTCTGGCCGTTCCACGCGCTCAGGCCGAGCGACTTGCCCAGTCCGCTCTTGGCGGATCTCGCCGGCCACCAACTGCTGGCGGGCCCGCTGGGCGTGCCGGTGGCCGACGTGGAGGTGGCGCTGCTCG
>CAZTUO010000252.1:298-5083 GCA_964616355.1 uncultured Nitrospira sp. | reverse complement strand
AGCGGTAGGTGCCCTGAGCGTAGGTCACAGGGGAGGTCAGCGGATCGTTGTACGCGACCCGGAGCCGGACCAGCAGGGCCGGCACGGCGGTCATCCGGTCTTCGTCGCGCAGCCGGAACGAGACGGCCGGTAGCGGCACCGCGTCCACCGGCGCGAGGCGCAAGCCGCCGCCTGGCGGAGACTGTCCGAGCCGATCCATCACGAAGGCGGACGGGGGGTACTGGGTCAGTTCCTCCCCGAAGAACACGAGGGCCCCCTGCCCGGGCCACAGGACGTCCATGCCCAGGTCGCGCCGCTCCACGGCGGATTGGTGGGCCTCTGCCAGCGCGGCCCAACACTGCGCGTAGATCGGGTCCGACTCGGGCGGGAATTTCTTAAGGCCCTTGGGATTGGTCGCGAGCATGCGGTACTGGCAGGCGAAGTCAAGCTGGCCGACCGCCGTCCGGTCGCCTTTGGCGACCGCCTCGGCGTAGCGCTGCGCAACCGCGGCGAGCGGGGATTTGGGTTTGGCGCTCGCCGGGGCGGCAGCCGCGTGGCTGTCGCGCCCGCCGGGAAAAAGGGAGATCGCCGCCAGCGCGAGCGTCGCGGCGACTGTCGATCGCGCCGGGCTGGCGCGGTGCGTCCATGATGCCGGAGTCATCGAATCAGGTCCTCCCGTCAATGAATTCGTCATGAGGCTCGCTGTCTCCCCGCTCGGTCTCAATCGGGAAGGGCTACTCTATCACGGCGGGTGGAGGCGGCGAAAGAGCGGCCCGGTCCCCGGCGGACCGCTTACGGCTCCGGCGGCGGCGGGGTGAGCGGTTGTGGCTGGAACCGGACCAGGCTCCGGATGTAGGCCAGCACGTCGCGGCGCTCCTGCTCGCTCAACACGTCCTTCCAGGCGGGCATGGCGGTTCGGGGCTTCCCGTTGGCGATCGTGGCGAGCAGCTCCGCGTCCGACTTCACCGAGGTGGCCGCGGAGATCAGGCTCGCCGGACGGGGCGAGAGGAACGGCGCCTCGGGCCCGTCGCCGCGGCCCTGGGGACCGTGGCAGACCGCGCATCGTTGCTCGAAGATCGGCTTGCCTCGCTCAGGGTCGCCCGGTGGGGGGCCCTTGGCCGCGGCGCCAAGCGACAAGGCCAGGCAGGGCGCCAGCAGGACCAGGCGCACCATCATGGCTCGTCTCGGACTGGGACGCTTCATCTGCCCTGTCATCTGACCCCGGCTGCGGCCACGCCCTCGTAGGCGGGCCGGAGACCTGCCAGGAACTCGATCTGTCGCTTGAGGCGCTCCGGGGTCGGGATGCCCTTCAGCAGGACGGCCGGGGCGTCACCGCGCAGTGTGAGCGCCAGCGCACCCAGCCCGAACCAGGGGTTCAGGAGTTCGTGGCGGACCGCGACGGCGGCGATGGCTTCGATCGGGATGTCGCGCACCGTCGGCTTGCGGAGCCCGGTGGCGATCCGGATCCGCTGCGAGCTGATCTGATAGTAGGTGCCGTAGTGGAACGCCGCGGCGATCCCGAAGAACACGCCGATCGCCAGCAGGTACAGGGCTGCCGTCAGCCAGTCCGCGGAGTGGGCGGCCACCGCGGCCCGGGCGAGCGCGAAACCCATGAAGGCGAAGAGCAGCGCGTGGTCCGCCCAGGAGGGATGCCCTTCCCAAAGGATCCGCTCGTACGGAGGCAGGGGCGGCGGGCGCATCATCGCACGAGGATCGTGGCCTTCATCTCATGGCCCGGCATATCGCAAATATAGGGGAACTCGCCGCGCCGCTCCGGGATAAACCGAATCACCGCGACGCCGGACGAGGGAATGATCACGCGCTTGAAACCGTCCTGATCAAATTGCGGGGCGCCGTTCCCCGTGATGTTCAGGTTGACGCCCTTGAACAGCTCCGCCGGCACGAAGGCGTGCAGCTCCGCGTCCTCGTTCTGGAAGACCAACCGGGTCTTCTGTCCAGCCTGGAGGGTGACCGTGGCAGGGTCGAAGGTCCGGGCGTGGATCTTGATGACGATCTCACGCTCCAGACCGGCATCCGACGGAGCCAGGGTCGGTGTCCCGGAGACCGGCCCGGCGGCCGTGAGCACCAAGGCTGCGCCGAGCCAGAGCCGGGACAGGCGTCCCCTCGCGGTGACCGGCGATCGCGGGTTCATGACGTCTATTTTACTGTAGGGGTCCTGGAGAGTGCCAGACGGGGCCGGAGGCGGAGGGCGGCGAGTCGCCGGACGGATATCCCTCACGCCTGGCCGGCCGCGCGAAGAATCTGCGTGCGCAGCCGTGCCTTCAGGGCTGGGGTGAGCGGCTTGACGGTCGCATGCCGGCAGAGGGTCACCGTCTGTTGCAGCGACGCGACGAACCGTTCGCAATTGGGGCAGGCACCGAGGTGGCGGCGGATCTCCGCGCAGACGTCCGTCGAGAGGTCGCCATCGAGATAGGCGGAAAGCTGGCGCAGCACCTTCAGGCAGAAGGCCTTGGAAGGGTGTCCCGCCTGATGGGGCCTGCGGCGCTCCACCTGACTTGTGCCGCGCTTCCCGCTCATGGCGTCAGGCCTCGCTAGCGCCTGCGGCGGTCCGGGCTCGGGCGGACTGGCCAGGCTTGCCGATCCCGCGCGCGCTCAATTCCCGCCGGACGAAGAGTCGGGCCCGGTGGAGGCGCGATTTCACGGCCCGTTCGTTCAGCCCCATGATCGAGCCCACCTCCTTGGCGGAGAGCCCTTCCATGTCTCTGAGGATCAGCACGAGCCGGTATTTGGGTGGCAGCTTCTGGATGGCCTGGTGCAGCGCGCGCCGAAGCTGCTTGTTGGCCAGCGCCTCTTCCGGGCTGAGCCCGTCCGTTGGCACTTGCAGGCGGAACTCGTCTTCGGAGGACGGGATGAACTCCTCCAGCGATAGCTCGCGCTCCGGCGCGCCCTTGCGCTTGCGTCGCATGCGCAGGCAGGCCCGCGTGGCGATTGTGTATAGCCAGGTCGAGAGCTGCGCGTCTCCGCGGAACTGCTTGAGCCCCCGATAGGCGTTGAGGAAGGTTTCTTGGACGAGGTCCTTCGCATCTTCCGCCTGTCCGCAGACCCGCTGGGCGAACCGGTAGACCCGATCCACATGGTCGCGGTAGAGCCGGTCGAAGTCGGCCGCTTCGCTCCCGTCGGCGGTCGCGGAGGATGGGCTGGCTCCACGACCCTGTGTGCGCGTCTTCATCGGGCGGTGGAAGTGTACGAACCGCGCATGAGGCCTGTCAAGGCACGGGGACTCATTTCTTCCGGACCAGCAGGCGAAGGGGAGTCCCGGCGAAGTCGTACTGTTTCCGGAGGCAGTGCTCGAGGAAACGGAGGTAGGGGGTGGTGAGATCCTCGGGACGGCCGACGAACAGGGCGAAGGTGGGCGGCTTGGTGGCGACCTGGGTCATGAACACGGACTTGACGGCCTTCCTCGGCGAGCCCTTGCGGACCGGCATCGGATGCTCCGCGAGGATCGTCTGCAAGAGCTGGTTGAGCTGGCCTGTCGGCACGCGCCGGGTGAAGGCTCCGATGGCGCGGTCAATGAGCGCGAACAGCCGGCTCACGGACTCCGGCTTGAGCGCCGACCCGAAGTGGACCGGGGCCCAGGGGAGGAACGCGAACCGGCGCTGCAGGTCCGCCTCGTACCGCGCCCGCGCCTCCGGTTCGCCCTCGCGGAGGTCCCACTTGTTGACGAGGAGGAGGCAGGCGCGGCCCTGCTTGAGCGCCAGGCCCGCGATCTTCGTGTCCTGCTCCGTGATCCCCTCCACCGCGTCGAGCACGAGCACGGTGAGGTCGGCCCGGCCCATGGCACGGAGCGCCCGCACGACGCTGTACCCCTCGACGCCCCGGTCCACCTTTCCGCGGCGCCGGATGCCCGCGGTATCCGTGAGGATGTAGGGCTTCCCCTCGTGGACGATCCTTGTGTCAACGGCGTCCCGCGTTGTGCCGGGGACCTCACTGACGAGGACCCGCTCTCCGCCGATCAGCGCGTTGACCAAGGTGGACTTGCCGACGTTGGGCCGGCCGACGATGGCGATGCGGGGGACTTCGGCGGGACTCTCCGGCCACTCGGTGTCAGGGAGCAGGGGGTAGATCGATTCCAGCAGGTCGTCCACCCCGATGCCGTGCTCGGCGGAGAGCGCATAGAGGCGTTCCTGGCCGAGCCGATAGAAGTCGGCGAGCAGCGGGTCGGATTTCGGCGTGTCGAGCTTGTTGATGGCGTAGAAGACCGGCTTTCGGACGCGGCGGAGCAGCGCGACGATCTCCTCGTCGGCTGGCGTCAACCCGGCCCGGCCATCCATCACGCAGATGAGCAGGTCGGCCTCGGCGATCGCGATCTCGGCCTGGCGGCGGATGAGCGCGAGCATGCCTTCACGGGCCGCGGGGTCGAGCCCGCCCGTGTCCACCAGGCGGAAAGGCCGGCCCCGGAACGTCCCGTCCCCGTAGTTCCGGTCGCGCGTCACCCCCGGCACGTCGTCCACGATGGCGACCTTCGCGCCCAGGATGCGGTTGAACAGCGTGGACTTGCCGACGTTCGGCCGGCCGATGATGGCGATGAGGGGGAGGGTCATTGGTCATTGGTCAACGGTCAATGTTGGAATTCGCACTGCGGTCTCCGGCGCTCCTCTAGCCTGCGACCAGGGACTGATGACCGTTGGCTCCCTTTCGGCGAAGCGAACCGTACCACAGGGGCCGGGCCAAGACAAGCAACGGGAGGCCGATTCGGGCTCCGCGGGGAGCATGCTTGCGCCTTCCGCCTGGGCCACCTCCGCGCCGCCATTGCAGAGGCCTGGGGGACCGGAGCCCTTGCTCAAG
>CAZTUO010000252.1:0-220 GCA_964616355.1 uncultured Nitrospira sp. | reverse complement strand
CGGTGGATCTGGCCGAACTCTTCACTCCCTGAAGCCGCGGGTGGAGCGGAAGGCCTGCCGGGACTTCAACAACGAGCAGCCCCTCAGCTCCTGGGGAGTCCAGACGCGCTCGCCAAGGGCGTTCATCTCGTCGAGCCAGCCGCACCGGAGCCATTCACTTCCACACGCGGCCGGCGGGGGTGGCTTGCATCTTCACATCGGCTTACCTTACGGTAAGGAG
>CAZTUO010000251.1:4830-5088 GCA_964616355.1 uncultured Nitrospira sp. | reverse complement strand
CGCCGTCACCGCAGCGACCTTGGCCTGCGCTTCCAGGGAGACCCCTGCGCCCTTGTTGGCGAAGATCGGGGTGTAGTCCTCGGCCGCGGCCTCCTTGATCATCGGCGCGGCGAACTCCAGCGTGATCGTGGTCATGCCGAGCTTGCGCGCGCTCTTTTCGATCTTGGCCTTGGCCCGGCGCCGCTGGAAGCCGGCCGGCACCGCCCGGATGGCCTCCTTGGCGTCCTTGGTCCACTGCATGGGGATGTCGTCGTAGGC
>CAZTUO010000251.1:0-4806 GCA_964616355.1 uncultured Nitrospira sp. | reverse complement strand
GCCTTGGCCGCTGCCTCGAAGATACTCTTGTCCACCGGCCGGAACCGCGAGCCCTCGGCGCCGCAGACCGGGCACTTGACCGGGGTGTCGCCCTTCCCGATGTAGCCGCAGCCCTGGCAGACGTAGTAGGCCTGGCTCATCCGGTCCAAGTAGGCCTGGTTGGTGGCGCTCAAGGCCGGCTGCTTCTCCTCGACGATTCCGGCCACCATCGCGCTGAGGGTGTTGCCCATGAGGTCCTTGGCGACCGCGTCGTCCGCCTGCATCTTGTTCCGGTCGATCCCGGCGGCGTCCAGGCTGCTCCCCAGCGCCTTCATGGCCTCCATCGCGCCCTTGGGCAGGATGTGGCCGACCGCCGCGTCTACGACCGAGTTGCTGATGATCGTGTGACCCTTCTCGATCGCGTACCGGTGGATCGCGGTCTTGGCCACCCCGCGGGCGAAGACGGGGATGCGCTCCATGCGGGCGAGCGCCTCCTCGGTCCAGGCGATCGTGTATTCGGCCTGCGTATCAATCGGCGGCACGTACTTGCGGTTGGAGATCAGGATGTGGCAAGGGGCGCTCCGGAGCAGGTTCTCGGTGTTGCTGCCGATGTCCATGTCGTCGTCGCTGTGGACGCCGATGCGCCCGACGATCAGGAGCCAGGGCTTCTCCTTGCGGACGTACTGGATGATCTTCTCGAAGGCTTTGCCGTCCAGCAGGGTGGTCTTGATGTCCGTCTTCTCGGCCTGGGCGATCTCCCGGGAGATGTCCAGGTGGGACTGGTAGATCTTGGCCAATCCGCTGTCAATGACTTCCTCGTGCAGCTTCTCCTGCTCCTTGAACCGGAAGACCTTGCCGGCCTCCTCGTTCAGGACGCCCGAGATGCTGTGGAACGCCGCATAGTGGAAGTAGGGGTCGAAGGCCGAGATCGCCTCCACCGGCTTGTTCAGCGCCTTGCCCAGCGCCAGCCCCGTGAGCAACCCCCCGAAGGCATAGGGGGAGCCGTCCACGGCGACGACGATGTTGCCGCCGTTCATGGGCTGCGTGTGCTTGATGACCAGCATGTCCGACGTGCGGACCCGGCGGACGACCCGCTCGGTGTTGCTGCCGATCACGCTGTCTTTGACCGCGCCCACGCCCAGGGCGCCCATGATGACCAGGTCGTACTGGCTGGTCGTGATGTCCTCGACCAGCACCTTCCAGTTGCGGCCTTCCAGGGACTTGCGCTCCAGCGGTAGGTTGGCTTCCGAGCACTTTTTCTCGACGTAGTCCAGGTAGGAATCGGTGATGATCTGCAGCCCGCGCGTGATCAGGGAGTCGTGGATCTGGCGCTGCCGTTCCAACTCTTTCTCGTCGTGGTATTCCTCGGGGAGCCCGGCCTCCATCTGCTTGAAGCGTTTGTCGTGCATCTTGGCCGCGTAGACGTGGCTGCCCACGATCTTGGCCCCGAACGTCTTGGCCAGCTTGACCCCGAGCTCAACGGCCATATTGGAATGGTCCGAGTTGTCGACGGGGATATAGATCGTCTTGTACATCAGACGCCTCCTTCAGGACCGTCGCGCGCCCCGAGGACTCCGAAAAACCGTAAGGAAATCGAAACGATTTGCGAATGTCCCGGGCTAAAAAGATCACGCATGATAGCACCCGCTCGCCGGCGAATGCAAGCCAGGTTATCGCCCGGAACGCGGGCCTGTCTCCGCCCATTGTGCCGCGGGGTGCGGGCGCGGTGTCAAGACCGGGTGGGGGCCTGCACACCCTTGCGGGCCCGGAGGATCTGCTCGAGGGTCAGGAGGGCCTCCCGCCCGGAATTGCCCTCGATCCCCCGCATGAGATTGTCGTCGGCATAGTGCAGGGAGGGCACCTGCGGCGGGGGCTGCTGGCGGAGCGAGCCGGACCAGGGGCGCGGGTCCTGGCTGCCGTGCCTCTTGTGCCAGGCGGCCAGGCAGGCCTTGGCGATCAGCTTGTTCAGCGGGGCGGGATTATAGAGCAGCTTCCGGATGCTGGTCGGGGTCAGCAGCAGCGGGTTGTAGCCGGCGGAGAGGTAGCCCTCCTCTAGCAAGCGGTGTTCTAAGTCGGTGTTCGGCTGGATGCCGAGGAAGAACATGAGGGGGAAGACCCGGTCCTCGCCCAGGATCGAGGCGACGACCTTGTAGGACTCGATGCTCTGGAGCAGGGTCTCCTCCGTCTCCTTGGGGGAGTTCAGCGAATAGTTCAAGATGATCTTGCCGCGGAACCCGGCCTCGGCCAGGTAGCGGCAACCGTCATAGAGCCGCTCCAGCTTGAACCCCATGTGCAGGTTGTTCAGGATCTCCTGCGACCCCGAGGTGATCGCCACCTCCAGGTCCCCGACGCCGGAGCGGACCATGAGCCGGGCCAGCTCGGGTGTGATCAGCGACGTGCGGATGTACCCCGACCACTCGATCTCGAGCCCCTCCTGGATGATCCGCTCCAGGATCTCCGTGCACTGAGGATAGGCCTCCTTGCCCGTGATGAACTGGGCGTCCGTGAACCAGAACCGCCGGGCTCCCCACTGGTGGTAGTGCTGGGCGATATCGCGGACGACCGCCTCGGGCGGCCGGTACCGGACGCGCTTGCCCTCGATGTAGGGATAGAGGCAGAAGGCGCAGTCGTAGGGGCAGCCCCGCTTGCTTTGAACGCCGATGCTCTCGCCGACGTACGCGCGGTACTGGGGAAAGATCCCGGTCAGGTAGGGGAGGTCCACGGGCAGCGCGTCCAGGGATGCCGGGGACTGCTGCTGGCCCTTGGAGACCCGGCCGCCCTCGCGGACGATGTACCGTTCTCCGTCGAGCGGCCGGCCCTCCACGACCTTGAGGAGCGCGGCCTCGCCCTCGCCGAGGATGCCGATCACGCCCTCCGGCAGCCGCTCGATGAGCTGGTCGGCGAAGGCGGTGAAGGCGCCGCCTCCGATCATGATCTGGGCCTTCGGCAACTCCTTCCGGATCAGCCAGGGGTAGGAGAGGTTGGCCCGGATGTCCCGGTAGTACCGGTAGAGGTGCGCGAGCCCCTGGAACGAGGCCGCGATCCGCTTGAGCGGGTTGCTCGCGTAATAAAAGTTGAACGCGTGCTCGAGCGACGCGTCGCCCTCGTGTGGGGAGAAGATCTGGATGTCCCGCCAGGAGAAGCAGACGAGGTCTGGCGCGCAGGCGGCGGCCGCCTCCCGCAGGACGCGCGGCCGCGTCTCCTGCGGGTAGAGGGACAGGTCCAGGATCCGCTGTCGCACCTCGGGCTGGTGGCGGTGGATGAAGTCGGCCAGGTAGGTGACCCCGATCGGGTACACCTTCTTGCAGGGGAGGAACACGTAGAGAATCGACTTCATGCGCGTAGCTGGTAGCCAGCAGCGAACAGCGAACGGCGATAGCTGGGTCGGAGCGCTTCGCTGGTCGCTATTTTACTGCCACGTGGATCGCCACGATCCCGCCGCTCAGGTTGAGGTAGCGCACCTCGCGGAAACCGGCCTCCAGGAGGAGCTGGCACAGGCGGTCCTGGTCCGGGAACGTCCGGATGGAGGCGGGGAGGTACTCGTACACGCCGGTCCGGTCCCGGGCGACGAGCGTGCCGATCCAGGGCAGCAGCCGGAACGAATACCAGTCGTAGAGCCGCCGGAGCCACCCCCGCTCGGGCCGCGAAAACTCCAGGCACACGAACCGCCCGCCCGGCTTGAGCACCCGCCGGATCTCCCGGAAGGTCTCGGGCATGTCGCCCACGTTCCGGATGCAGAAGCCCGCGGTGACGGCGTCCATGCTCTCGGCGCGGAAGCCCAGGCAGTCCGCGTTGGCGCGGAGGCAGGTGATCTGCTCGCTGAGCCCCCGCCGGGCGATCTTCCGCCGTCCCTCGCGGAGCATCGCGGCGTTCAGATCCAGCGCGACGACGCGCCCGCCGGGCCCCAGGCGCCGCTTCAGCAGGATCGCCAGATCCCCTGTCCCCGCGCCGATGTCGAGCGCGCAGCCTCGATCGGTCGCCGGCACCAGCGTGGCGGCGCGGCGCTTCCAGCGGTGATGGAGCCCGAAGCTGAGCAGGGAGTTGTTCAGGTCGTACCAGCGCGCAATCGCCGTGAACATCCCCTGCACAGCTTGTTCGCGGGCCTTCCCGGACCACTCGGATGCGGCTCGGCCGGGCGTCGGCGGCGGCTCGTGCGGGGCTTGTTCATCGAGATGGAGCAAGGGGTGAGCCATCGCAAGTCCCTAGCATCGTGTCTGCGGCTTTGTCAAGCTGCGCGGCGGTGCATCGGCCCGTCCGGGCTGTGTTCCAAATCCTCGTGCGACTATCCAGAGGCGCTCCGGCTTGCTATACTACGTCCGCCTTAGTATGCATCGCTCTCGGCGCACCCTGCCTGGGGTCTGGGGTCCGCGTCCGCCCGACCCGCCCCCGCGCCCGTGCTGCCGAGGACGGACGGATGTCGTGAGCCAGCCGAACCAGCCCAAGCCCTCGTCGGACCCCGACCGCCGCCAGCAGCCCCGCCGGCGCCAGGACACGCGGCTCCTCCAGCGGGATCGGGCCCTGGATGCCGCCCGCCGGATCTGCGACGCCATTTCCCGCCAGAACCACAGCGACAAGCTGATCGAACAGGCGCTCGTCGTCGCGCTCGATGTCGTGGATGCGGAGGCGGGCTCCATCCTGCTCGCGGATCCCAAGGCCCAGACCCTCGTCTTCCGGCACGTCGTCGGCGAGAAGGCGCAACTCATCCGCGGCCTGGCCCTCCCGTGGAACAAGGGACTCGCCGGGGCCGTCTTCCTGTCCGGAGAAGCGGAGATCGTCGCCGACGCCAAGCTGGACCACCGCCACTACCCCGATATTGACGAACTCACC
>CAZTUO010000250.1:0-5146 GCA_964616355.1 uncultured Nitrospira sp. | reverse complement strand
ACCCGAGAGGATGCCACCGCCTTTTTCCTATTTCCACACTTTTTGATCATACCTCTTGATCACTTCGTGCAGACGTATAACGCCACAGCCCGGCCGTTTGGGTGGACGGCAACCGCGGAGTCGATCCTCGCCAAGGTCCAGCGACTTTGTGAACGTATTTCCGGGACGCAACACTAGCGATCCGTCTTTCGGAACGACCCGATCTGGAACCTCGCAGGTGTCCATGAGGGAACGGTCCATGCCTCGCGTGGGCGTGCCCGCGACTTTTCGCCACGAGGTTCAGCGAGGGACACGGGGACCTTCGTCGTTTCAGAGATGCCCCTACCTATGCACAGCCGGTCGGGTGGGGTCTCAGACATGCTGGAGGCGTTTCGTGGCGGGGACGAAGCGGATTTCCACGTGCTGGTCGAGCAGGCTGGTCGTTCTTGCGGACCGTGATTAGGAGAGCGCGCCGAACAGGGTCTTGACTTCCTCCGCCACACCCAAGGCTTCGGCCTGGGCGATCAGGGCCTTCCGTTCGGCAGGGCTCGGCTGGCGAACGGCGACGATCTCCCGGGCATCCTGGAGGTCCACCGGTCCCCCCGCATAGAGTTTCAAGAGCACCAGCGCCTGCCAATTCACCACCGGGACCTGACAGTCCAGGACAGACAACGTTTCCACGTCTCGAAACACTGCCTCCGCCCACTGCTGATGCAACACGATCAACTGGACGGGGATCGCCCGCTCGCCAACGGGTATCTCCATGCGGAAAACGCCGCGGAGGGGATCGTCCGGATCGCCCGGTTGGTAATGGGCCTCCAGCCTGGAGGCGAGGAGGTTGGGATTCGCGGTCCCGATGGCGACAGCCAGATCAATATCCCGGGTGGCGCGCACCACCCCCCAGGCGGAGACGGCTAAGCCCCCAACCAGAGCGTAGGACCGGACCAGTCCCTGTTCTCGGGCCCGGTTGAGACGGCCCAGGGTTTCGATCAGCGCCTGGCGGAACACGCGAGCTTGAGTTCAAGACAGAAGTCGGACAATTCGAAGGCCATCCGCAGCCGCTCCTCGGGCGTCATGCGCCGAGCCTCCTCAATCTTCCTGTCGGCGAGCCACCGACCGAGCCGACTGGGCCGCCTGCCGCGAGCGGGAATCCGGGGTATGGACAGGCGAGTCATACGGGAGAATTATACACGGGTTCCTGCAAATGAAAAGACGGAGCGGAGAGCAGACCGCGGGGGCCAGTCTGGGTGGGGGGACGCACAGTCCCACCGAGTGCACGATCGGCCACACCGTCAACAGCAAGGCCGAGGTGGATGCGGTGATGGAGCAGGCTAGAACCTATCTCAAAATTGCTTGAGTAGCATGGTGATGCAGGCGAGTTGCACAAAACCCAGGAAGTTGGTGGCGTCGTATGCCCAGCGAATCAGTCAGCGCCGCTTCCAGTGGAGCCAGGCCAAGAACCGTTCGACGAGCCAGCGACGGTGATACCGCCGCAGCGGGCGACCATCTTGAGTCTTGAGCTTGCGAGTAGCCCGATGGGGCGCAATCCGGTTCACCCCGTCCTTCTTGAGTGCCTCATCGAGCCGGTCGCTGTCAGAGGCCCGATCCCCAATAAGGGGCTCGGGCTTGGCCTCCAGCCTGGAGCAGTCGACCCTGAGTGGCACCAGCGTGACCTCATGATGATTGGCCGCATGCGTGCTCACAGAGAGCGGCAGCCCGTGCCGATCCACCATCACCAGAATCTTCACGCCCTTGCCGCGTTTCGTGAGGCCCACGCCGTCGCCGCCACCCTTGGCCGCAGCAAACGTGGCGTCGAGGCCGCGCTCGCGCTCGTCCCTGGCGCTTTCGTCTCGCAGGGTCTTGGCGAGGGCCCTGAGCATCTCCCGCAGCACTTCTCGTTCGCACCATTGCTGAAAGCGACGATGAACCGTCTTGTCGTTGGGAGAGCCCGGCGGCCGCAGGTGCCATTGGGCCCCGGCCTGCAGCATCCACAAGACCGCTTCCAGGACCGCACGCGTGGGGACGGGCTTGCGACCCGGCCGACCCTCGGGAAGGTGTTCCGCGGGAAAATGGTCCCGGATCCGCTCCCAGTGTTCGTCGCTCAAGCGCAGCATGGACGTATCTATACCTAAGTGTAGCCATGCTGTCAATAATTTTGAGATAGGTTCTATTCGCCACTCGCTGCTCGCTACTCGCTTATCTTCCAATCTCCAGGGCGCGGTTCCACATGGCGCGCACGGCGTTAATGGCTTGGATGTTCGCCTCGTACGCGCGGTGCGCGGCCATCAGGTCCACCATCTCTTCGAGCACGTTGACGTTGGGCATCTGGACATACCCGTTCTTGTCGGCGTCTGGATGCGTCGGGTCATAGACGGCCTTGCCAGGACGCGGGTCCTCCGTCACCCGCGAGACTGTGACGCCGACCAGACCGTCGTGGGCTCCCCCGGACCTCGAGGCCGCCGACGCCCGTCGGAACAGCGACCCGAGCAGGACTGGGTGGAAGAGCACCTCCCGGCGCCGGTAGGGTCCGCCCTCCGCGGTCCGGGTGGACTGGGCGTTGGCGAGGTTGCTCGCAATGACATTCAGCCGGTGCCGCTGGGCGTCCAGTGCCGACACCGAGATGGCCAAGCTGTCGTTGATGTCCATGGATGTCCGTTCCTCCCTCGGCCAGGCATTCCTCGAGCCGGCGTCCCTTCTACAGACGGCCCGGCTCGGTCTCCGTGCTCCTCTCTTCTCTCCGACCTCGCCTACCGCGCCTCCCGGATCACAGCCAGCAGTTGCTGGAACCGCATCGCGACGATCGCGGCGGCCGCGTTGTACTGCATCGCGTTGTCGGTCAGTTTCGCCATCTCCACTTCAAGGTTCACCGTGTTCGCATCCAGCCCGGTGGCGCCGGCCGACGCGTCAGCGAGGCGGACGGCTCCCGGGCTGGCCCCGCCCTCCCCCGGGCGGAGGTGCCGGCTATGGGTCACCAGGAGTCGGCCCGCCAGCTCCCCGCGTGCCGCGGCAGCCAAGGCCTCCCGAAAGGGCAGCTCCTTCGCGCGATAGCCGGGTGTCTCCTCGTTTGCGATGTTGGAAGCGATCACCTGATGCCACGCCGCGCGCAGGTCGAGCACCCGCTCCAGCAACAGGATGGTCCGATCGAACAGCTTCACCGCGCCCACCTCCCGCACTCGCAGATGATGCAATCCCAAGACCACCCGGGCGGGGCCGGAAACGTCGCCGCCGCCCCGGGGTCCCCGGCCGATTTTACCTACCCGCCCGGTCAATTCTGCCCGGGTCCCAGGGCCGCCTCCCCTGCCCCGAGCTGCCGGTACTCACGCAGCTTGTTGCGGAGCGTGCGGACACTGATCCCGAGTCGCTTAGCCGCGTGCGTCCGGTTTCCCTTGAGCTGGGCCAGGGTGCTGAAGATCAGCTCCCGCTCCATTTCCCACAGGGACCGCCCAGCCGACCCGTCCGGACGCGACGGCGCGGCGGCCGCCGGCAGGGCGGCCGCCGCCTCGTCGGCAGACACGTGCTCCGGTCCGATCACGCCGCCAGCCGCGAGCAGGACCGCCCGTTCCATGACGTTCTCCAGCTCGCGGACATTCCCGCGCCAGGGCCGCACGGCCAGCGCGGCCAGTGCGGCCTCGGAGAGGGCCGGCACGGCCAGCCCGTTCCGCGCGGCGCAGGCGGCCACGAAGTGTTGGGCCAGCAGCGGGATGTCCTCCGGCCGCTCGCGCAGCGGCGGCAAGGCGATCGGAAAGACGTTCAACCGGTAAAAGAGGTCCTCGCGGAACCGGCCCAGCTCCACCTCGCGCTGCAGGCACCGGTTCGTCGTCGCGATGACCCGGATGTCCACTTCCACCGGCTCCCGCCCGCCGACCCGGTCCACCACCCGCTCCTGGAGCACCCGCAACAGCTTGGCTTGAAGCGCCACGTTCATCTCGGTGATCTCATCGAGCAGTAGGGTGCCGCCGTTGGCCAACTCGAATTTGCCCAGCTTGCGGCCCACGGCGCCGGTGAACGCCCCTTTCTCGTGGCCGAACAACTCGCTCTCCAACAGGCCATCCGGCAGCGTCGCGCAGTTCACCGCGATGAACGGGCGATGCGCCCGGGGGCTCCGGCTGTGGAGGTAGCGCGCGAGCAACTCCTTGCCGGTCCCGCTCTCGCCGGTGATCAGGACGGTGACCTGCGTGGGCGCGACCGTCTCGGCCGCGGCGAACACTCGGGCCATCGCTGGATCCCGGCCTAGCAATGGGCGCGTCGCGGCGCGGCCGACTCCCACCCCTTCGCCAGAACTCAGGACAGGCCTTCCCTCTTCCGCGAGGCCAGAAGCGCCCGGCAGGGAACGCATCTCCCCCGCTTCCAGCCGAGCCAGGACTTGCTCTAGGGCTTCGGTGGCGAAGGGCTTCAGGAGGAAATCGCTCGCGCCGTGCTTCATGGCCTCCACGGCCGTCTCGACCGTCCCGTAGGCAGTCATGACGACCACGCTGGTGGAGGGAGACCGGCGCTTGATCTCCCGGAGCACGTCCATCCCGCTCAGGCGGGACATGCGGAGGTCCGTCAGCACGAGCCAGGGCCGGTCCTCGCTGAGCCGCGCCAGGGCCTCGTGCCCGTCAGCGACGGGGGTGGCCCCGTACCCGCTCCGCCGCAGCGACTCCGTCAGTGCCAGCCGCATGCTCGGCTCATCGTCCACCACCAGCACGGATCGTCCTTCGCGCCCGGCTCTCGCGGACGCCTGGCGTGGAGCTTGGACTTCCATCGGTCGTCGTGCCTCCTTTGCGTCGGTCATGCGGGCTCAACCCGCCGCGGTCGAGACCGCGGCAGCGCCGGCCGGCTCGGCTGGCCCCGGTAGCAGCAGGACGAACGTGCTCCCCCGACCGACCGTGCTCTCCACCTCGACCCGTCCGCCGTGCCCCTCGGCAACGGCATGGACAATGGCGAGCCCTAGCCCGGTGCCGCGCTCGCGCGTGGTGAAGAAGGGATCGAAGATGCGCGGGAGCGCGTCCGGCGGAATGCCGACGCCGGTGTCCGACAGCGCCACCCGGGTCCACCGGACCAGGCGCACCGGGGCGCCCGCGCCGGCGCCGCCATCGCGTTCCTGAAACGCCGACGCCGCGATCGTGAGGGTCCCGCCGCCCGGCATCGCCTGCACCGCGTTGAGGATCATGTTCAGCAAGGCCTG
>CAZTUO010000249.1:4018-5147 GCA_964616355.1 uncultured Nitrospira sp. | reverse complement strand
CCATCGAAACGTAGTGGTTGATGTAGGAGATATCGTCGTTGAGCTGCGGCTGGTGGCGGCCGGCGGCCAGGCCCCGCTCGTAGTGGTAGCCCAGCAGCAGGTCCACGCGAGAGGCGATGCGCCACTCGAGGTGTGGGCCCAGCGTCCAGAAGGTCGTATCGCGCTGAGCGAAGGCTTCGTTGTAATCGCGCACCCCGTACCGGCCGAGCAGCCGGAGGTTCACGGTCTGGCCGACCTGCTGCTCCACATGCACGCTGCCGAACTGGGTGGTCACGCGCTCGGCCGCAAGCGGCCGGCTCCCGCCGCGCCGGTCGGTATTCCGCCCGAGGAAGAGGTCCGGCACGAGGAAGTAGAACAGCCGGACCGTCGTGCCGCTCGCGAAGCTCTGCGCCGCCCCCAGGCGGCCGCTCCCGTGGTCGAAGGCCGGATTGCGGGCGAAGAGGAAGCCCTGCGCCTCCAGTGACAGCTCCGTCTTGCCCCAGGACGACTGGGACACCCGCCGGAGCTCCAGGGACGGCTCATAGACCATGTCGTCGCCCTGGCCCTTGCGGTCGATCACCGGCTGAGTAGGATCCTCCCGCAGCGCCAGGCGCCGGGCGGCCGAGAAGAGCGAGACGTCGTCGGTGTAATAGAAGGCGCTGGTGGCCTCGACGGTCACCTGGGCGGCAACCTCGGCCGGCACGCTCCACGTCCCGCAGGCACCCGCAAGGCCCACCCAGACCAGCACGCGCAGAGGGCGGGCCACCGCACCGTCACCGGGCAGGAGAGGCGGCGGGCTCACGAGACCGGACGCTTGAGACTCAACATATAGCTGGTCAGGTCATGAAGCTGCTGGTCCGTGAGCGGAAACTTCGGCATGATCGAGCCGGGCGAGACCGACTGCGGGTCGCGGAAATGCTTGTAGTGCCACTGGCGATCCGGACGGACATCGCCCACGTACGACAGGTCCGGCCCGACCGCGCCACCGGTGCCGTGGATCCGGTGGCAGCCCAGGCAGCCGAACTGGGCGACAAGTGCGCGCCCCCGCGCGATCGAGGGGTCCTCGCGCGGCACCGCGTAGAGATCTCGGAGCGAGACGCCCAGCAGCGCGAAGACCACCGCGAGGAACAGCCCGCCAGCGCCGAGTGCG
>CAZTUO010000249.1:0-3970 GCA_964616355.1 uncultured Nitrospira sp. | reverse complement strand
GTCAATAAATGGCCAGGCCAGCAGGACGAGGAAGAACAGGACCGGCAGGATCCAGGTCGCCAGCGGCTCCAGCGGCCCGTGCACGTACTTGAGGAGCTGGTAGTAGAAGAGGAAATACCATTCGGGCACCGGCACGAAGCTCGTGTCCGACGGATTGGCCTTGTCGGCGAGCGGGAACGGCACCGTCATCGCCAGCACCGCGACGACGGCGAAGATCGCCGCCATCACGACCGCGTCCATGTACACCTGGCGCGGATAGAAGGTCTCGCTCCCCAGCGAGGCCTGGTCCTCCCGCCAGGGGCCGGCGGGGCCCACCCGGCGGAGAATGAACAGATGGATCAGGATCCCGAGCGCCAGGCTCGTCGGCAGGAACAGCACATGGACCGCGAAGAAGCGGGAGAGGGTCAGGGCGCCCAGCGTCTCCCCGCCGCGCAGCACGCGGACGAGGAGGTCGCCGACGACGGGGACGGTCCCCACCATGTTGATGCCCACCTGGGTCGCCCAGTAGGCGTTCTGGTCCCACGGCAGGAGATAGCCGGTGAAGGCGAAGCCAAGCGTGAGCAGGAACAGCATGACTCCGACCATCCACATCAGCTCGCGGGGTGGCTTGTAGGCCCCGTAGAGAAACACCTGGAGCATGTGCAGCCCGATGGCCACCACCATGGCGGAGGCGCCCCAGTGGTGCAGCCCGCGCACGAAGGTGCCGAAGGTCACCTCGGTCTCGATGAACTGGATGCTGTCGTAGGCGTGGTCGGGCGTCGGGGCGTAGTAGAGGGCGAGGAACATGCCGGTGACCGCTTGCAGCCCGAACAGAAACAGCGTGGCGGAGCCGAAGACGTAGATCCAGCTCGCGCCGCCGGGGATCGGCTCGTCCAGCAGCGTCTTCGACAGCCGCCGCAGCTTGATCCGGCTGTCCAGCCAGTCGTACAGTCGCGAAGCCATCAACTACCGTGACGCGGGACGAGGGAGGCGGGACGGGGCACTCGTCCCCGGTCACGCGTCACCCCTCACAGTTCGACTTGCGTCGGGAGGCCCGACTTGAACTCCTTGTAAACCACGAGGAGGCGGCCGTTCTCGACCTTCACGGGGAGCCGATCCAGCGGCCGTGGGGCCGGTCCCGCCAAGACCTTTCCAGTCACGTCGTACACGCTCCCGTGACAGGGACATTTGAACTTGCGTTCGCCCTCGTCCCATCGGTAGCCGCAGCCCAGGTGGGTGCAGATCGGGGAGAAGACGGTCACCTGGCCATCCGGTTGCTTGACAGCCCAGACGGCCTTGTGCACGGTGGTCTTCAGCCAGCCGTCCTCCACAGTCTGCACGTGCTCGAGCTGGGCAGGCTCCCCGGGCGTCAGCGCGTCCACGGAGCCGACCTCGACCCAGGGCCGCTCCCGCCGCTTCAAGGCCGGCGAGAGCACATAACCGGCCAGCGGGACGGCCAGGCCGAGCCCGATCAGGGCCGCCGCGGCGGCGGTCATCCATTGGAAGAAGGTCCGCCGCGTGCCCACCGGCGTGTGGAATCCCGGCGACTGGCTGTCCGGCGGCTGCAACAGCGTCATGGCTTCCTCGGGAACCGACCGGTCCTGACCGGAACGAGCCGGAGCGCAGCGCCGGCGACGCCGGAGGACCCTCGCCGTCGCCTTCTGTATAGCATCATCGTGGGCGTGATGCCAGCCAACCCGACCTCGATCACCCCTCCGGCGGGCCGCAGCAGACATGGTCCCGTTCCTCGGGGAGGTCCTGCATCCGCTGGAAGAGGGTCGCCCGCTCGGCATCCCCGATGGCCTGGTCAATCGCGGGATAGAGCACGCGCTCTTCCTTCAGGTTGTGCGCCTCCAGCAGCGCGAGCAGCGCCCGCTCTTCCGCATCGCAGTCCGGATCGCCGATCTTGACTTTTTGGTGCAGCGCTTCCAGCGCGGCCCCGATCCGCCGGTGCTCCATGCGCATGACGGCGGTCGGCCCGTCCGCGATCCCGCTGCGCTCCTCCCAGAGCGGGAAGAGCAAGGTCTCCTCCCAGGCGATGTGCCGCTGCAAGCCGAGCGTAAACTCCCGGAAGCGCTCGGTTGCCCGCGCGAAGTCCGCGTGCTTCAGTTCATGGAACGTCGTCAGCAGCGCATCCAGCCGATCATGGTCCCGCTCAAAATAGGAGGTCACGGTGAACGCTTCTTTCTTCATCGCCGATCCCCTTTCTCTCCAATTCCATCGCACGCCCGCGCTCAACGGTTACCACGCGGCGCGCGAACAATCAGGCCCGTGGCCGCAGCCGCCGGCGATCGAGGAAGGCCTTCAGCGCGACCGCATTGTTGCGCGCGGCGTCCTTCGCCCCGAACAGAAGCGTGACGGTCCCGCGGCGCGCGGCTTCGAGGATGGGGCGCCAGGCCTCGGGGTTCGCGGCCAGCTCGGCTGCGTACCGGCGCTGGAACGCGTCCCATTTGGCCGGATCGTGCGCGAACCAGCGGCGGAGCGCGTCCGACGGCGCCACGTCCTTCAGCCAGGCATCGAGTTTCAGGGCGTCCCTCGAGATGCCGCGCGGCCAGAGACGGTCCACCAGGATGCGGGTGCCGTCGCCCCGCGCCGGCGGCTCATAGACGCGCTTGACGCGAATCATCGCGGGGCTCCCCCGTGGCACCACAGCTTCGTCGGCGGCCTTCCCCACGCGGCCTCCATCCCCAAACCCATCAGGCCCGTCGAGGCGACGGCGGGCCTCACGCCCTGGCTGCAGGCATACCGGGGGCCGGCGCCGTGGCCGAATCTCCACCGCTGGTGGCACTGCGAGCGACTGGTGCACGGTGCAGCCGCGGGCGACCTTGAGCAGCCGGACCTGGTCCTCCGGCGTGAGCGCGCCCGGGAGCCGCACCGTGAGCCGCATCGCGCCGACCCGGTGCGGCCCCTCCGCCAGCTCCCACTCCGCTTCGACCGTGAAGCCGTCGGCGGCGAGCCCGCGTCGCGCGCAGAAGCGCGCGACGAAATACCCGACGCAGCTCGCCAGCGAGCCCACGAACAGCTCGAGCGGGCTCATGCCGGCGTCGGTCCCGCCGTCCTCGAGCGGCTGGTCGGCCACCACGCGGTGCCGTCCGTTGCTGATCTCGAACCGCGTGCCGCCCTGAAACGTGACCGTGAGATTCAGGCGCGACCTCCCTAGCGCGAGGCCGGCTGCTGGAGCTTGGGAATCCCCATCGCCTTCAGGATCGCTTTTTCGAAGAACGGCTCGCTGACCCCCAGCTTCATCTTGTAGAGGAAGTACTTCTCGAGCCCGAGCTTCGCCAGGTGGACCCACTTCCCCTTCTTGGCCCAGGTCACGTCGCGGGGGGCCATCTGGGGGAGCGCCACGAACGCCATGCCCGTGTCGCCCATGTCGGCCAGGCAGATCGCGTTCCAGGTCGCGGTCTCGCGCTTCGGGTCGTTCTCGAGATCGGCCTTGATGTTGTGCACCGCCGCCGAGACCATGGACTCGATCATATAGCCCGTCTTAGGCGCCCCGGTCGGGACCGGCGTCTGCTCCACGGGCGGGATCGCCACGCAGACGCCCACCGCGTAAATGTTCCGGTACACCGGATTGGCCTGGTAGGCGTCAATGTTCACGAACCCCTTGGGGTTGCAGAGATTCGGCGTGGTCGCCACCGCGTCCACCCCCGCGAAGGGCGGAATGATCATCGAGTAGCGGAACGGGACCTCCTGCCCGCTCTCAAGGAGCAGCTTGCCTGGCTGGACCTCCTTGATGGAGGCGTTGACGATCGGCGTGATCGAGTGGTCCGCGCATTCGTCCTCCATCAGGCGCCGCGACTTGCCCACGCCGGCAAGCCCCATGTGGCCGACGTAAGGCTCGGAGGTGACGAAGTAGATCGGCACCTTGCGCCGCAGCCGTTTCGCGCGCAGATCCGCGTCCAGGATGAAGGCCATCTCGTAGGCCGGCCCGAAGCAGGAGGCCCCCTGCGCCGCCCCGACGACGATCGGCCCGGGGTCCTTGAGGAAC